>JANYFH010000415.1 GCA_025362705.1 Betaproteobacteria bacterium | reverse complement strand
AACACCGCGCCAGTACTGGTTTTCCTGGAATTTTCCCGAACAAATTCCCCCACAGTTGTAAAATGAACGCACACAATTGATCTGAGCCCATGATGAACGCACCTACCGACGCAAAACTTCTCGCCAACCCCTTGCTTGAACCCTGGCCTAGTCCGCTTGGTCTGCCACCGTTTGCGGAAACAACGCCTGAACACTTCGCACCTGCGTTTACCGTCGCGCTGAAAATGCATCGTGTCGAACTGGACTCCATCGCCACCAACACGACTGAGCCGACCTTCGAAAATACACTCGCCGCATTCGACAAAAGCGGTCGCCTGCTGACGCGCATCGAGCAGATGTTTTATAACCTCACCGCTTCGGAAACTTCGCCCGCATTGCAAGCTGTGGAACGTGAAATGGCGGCAACAATGGCTGCCCACACCAATGCGATCTACATGCATGCCGGGCTGTTCAAACGCGTCGATACGCTTTTCAACCAGCGCACCTCGCTCGGCCTGACCGCAGAGCAGAATCGTTTACTTGAACGTGTGCACCTGGATTTTGTGCGGGCCGGCGCCAGGCTTGACGCCAATGCGCAAGCACGTTACGGAAAAATTACCGAAAAGCTGGCCGAGTTGACCACGCAATTTGCGCAAAACGTGTTGGCCGACGAAGCTGCATATCGGCTGGTACTTCACGACGAACATGATCTCGCCGGGCTGCCGGATTCGTTGCGTGCCAGCGCCAGACAGGCCGCCAAGGAGCGCGGTATTGATGGCTTTGTGATCACCATTTCACGCTCACTGATCGTTCCCTTTTTGACGTTCGCAGACAACCGCCAATTGCGCGAGCGCGCCTACAGGGCGTGGACCGGGCGCGGCGAAGGTATCAATGAAGGCGCGGCGAAATTCGATAACACGCCAGTCATTGCCGAAATCATGGCGCTGCGCCTTGAGCAGGCAAACCTGCACGGCTTTGCCAGCTATACCGACTATGCGTTGAGCGACACGATGGCGGGCAATCACACTGCGGTGTTCGACCTGCTGATGAAGGTGTGGCTACCCGCCAGGGAAAAAGCCGTGCGCGAATGTGAAATCCTGCAAGCGATGGCGCTGTCGCGAAATGAGCAAATTGACATCGCGCCCTGGGATTGGCGCTATTACGCAGAAAAAGTGCGGCAGGTGCGCTTTGATATCGACGACACATTGGTGAAGCCGTATTTCTCGCTGGATCGTATGGTGGAGGCAATTTTCGATTGTGCCAATCGCCTTTTCGGCCTGCAATTTGTGTTCAGGCCTGACAGCAAGGCCTACCATCCCGACGTGAAGGTTTACGAAGTGCGCAATGCCGATGGTTCGCCGCTGGGCGTATTCCTGCACGATAATTTTTCCCGCTCCACCAAGCGCGGTGGTGCCTGGATGAGCAACTTTCGGTCGCAAAGTCGCGTAGACGGTGAAGTCACACCGATCGTCGTCAACAATAACAATTTCGCCAAAGGTGTTGAAGGGCAACCAACGCTGCTCAGTTTTGACGACGCACGTACACTCTTCCACGAATTTGGTCACGGCCTGCACGGACTGCTGTCGAACGTGCACTACGGGCGCCTGTCCGGCACCAATGTGCTGCGTGATTTTGTTGAGCTGCCGTCACAGCTATTTGAGCACTGGCTGTCTGAACCCGAGGTATTGAAGCGTCACGCGCGCCACATCGAAACAGGTGAAGCGATCCCGGATGCGCTGATGGCGCGCCTTAAAGCGTCGCACCAATTCAATCAGGGCTTTGAGACTGTCGAATACACCTCGTCGGCGCTGGTGGATCTGGCATTGCACGCGCAAACCTCGATGGCCGCACTCGATATTACTAAATTTGAAGCGCAGCAATTGGCGTCCATCGGCATGCCGAAACAGATCCTGATGCGACATCGTCTGCCGCATTTCGGGCATTTGTTTTCGGGTGATAGCTATGCATCGCAGTATTACGTTTACCTGTGGGCCGAGGTGCTTGATGCGGATGGCTTTGATGCATTCAATGAGGCAGGAGATCCCTTCGATGTCGCCACCGCGCAGCGCCTGCGAAAATTCATTTATTCGAGTGGCAACACCATCGAGCCCACCGAGGCCTACCGCGCATTTCGGGGGCGTGCACCATCCGTGACACCGATGCTGAAAAAGCGGGGGTTGCTGGTTGCCTGAACCAGGTAGTGCTACGGTCAATCCCTGAACACCGGTGCTTTCTTCTGCATCCCCGCCATCATTGCCTCCTGCAAATCCGACGACATCAACATCGCCGCGTTCCACGTCGCGATGTAGTTGAGGCTGTCGGCAACCGGATGATCGCGCGCATAAACGATCATCTCTTTGGTACCGCGAATGGCCAGCGGTGATTTGGCAGCGATGTCTAACGCGATTTGCATCACGCCTTGCAGCAGCGCTTCAGGCGTAGCGAATACCTGATTTACCAACCCAAGGCGCTGTGCTTCATCGGCGAGAAACTTGCGCCCCGTATATGCGAGTTCCCGTACCATGCCGTCACCAATCAGCCTGGGCAAACGTTGCAGCGTACCGACATCTGCGGTCATGCCCATGTCGATTTCCTTGATGCTGAAAAACGCCTCAGACGAGCAATAGCGCATATCGGCGCAGCAAATAAGGTCAATTCCGCCGCCAATGCAGGCGCCGTGAATCGCGGCAAGCACCGGCTTCCTGCAACGCTCCATGCTAGTGAGTGAATCCTGCAAGTCAAGAATTGTACGGCGCAATTTTTCGCGCTTGCGGCCTTCGCAATCGTCGTCGACTTCATCAGCGACGCCTGCCAGCATCGCAAGATCAATGCCGGAAGTGAAATGCGCGCCATTGCCACTGATCACGGCGACGCGCGCCTCTGCGGTAGTGTCGATCCAGTCGAATGCGGTTCTAATGTCGCCCCACATCGCGCGGCTCATCGCATTGGCTTTGTCGGGGCGGTTGATGCGGACGTGCGCGATGTGTTTGTCGATGGAAAGTTGCAGAGTTTCCAATGCAGGCATAGTCATCTTGCGCTCCCGGTATTATTTTTAGCCGCTGCAGCGGCAGCATTCATCATCTTCTCAGCACCCATGTTGAATAACGCCGAGCCCGCCAGATTCTGTCCACCATCGGTGACGAGCACCGTTCCGCTCACATATGACGCCAGTGGTGACGCGAGGAACACCGCGACCTGCCCGATCTCATCCACAGTTCCCATGCGTCCCAGTGGAATACCCGCCGTCAATTGCGCCAGCGCGTCCGGACTGGAAAGCCGCTTCATGCCCTCGGTACCTTCTATCGGGCCGGGAACAATACTGTTGCAACGGATGCCGTACCTGCCCCATTCGAGCGCGAGATTTTTCATCATCATGTCGATGCCCGCCTTGGCAGCGGCCACATGCACCTGATACGCATAGGGCATGTATGCCTGCCCGGCAGAAATGAAAATGATCGAACCACGTGTTTCCTTTAATTGCGAAAACGCCGCGCGCGACGCATTGAACGAACCCATCAAGTCGATATCGATGACAGTCTTGAATCCGTTGGCCGACAATTGTTCGGCGGGTACAAGGAAATTTCCCGCGGCGCCACAGACCAGCACATCGATCGATCCCAATTCCGCTTTGGTTTGTGCGAGCGCTGCTTCGAGTGCCGCCATTTCGCGCACGTCGGCGACGGCGACACACACTTTTGCCCCAAGCGCCCTCAACTCGCCTGCGGCGCTATCGAGCTTCGCCTGCGTGCGGCCGCAAATGGCGATATTGGCGCCCAGAGTCGCAAAATTTTTCGCCACACCAAGATTGATGCCGCTTCCGCCCCCGGTGATGAATACAGTCTTGCCCTTGAAGAGTTCACTGGAGAAATAAGAGCTGATGTTCATATTGGTTCCTGGTTTTCGGGATGGAAGTCGTCTTGACAGTGCCTGAATCGCTGCAATATTCTACGTCGCGCCCGATACACACTGCGCACACTGAAAAATATGCGTAACATTTTCATGAAAGTCGCCGCAAGCCACGTAAGATAGAATTCCTCACACGATTATCCTGCCTCCTTGCAAAAAAGCATGTCCTCTCCCACCCCACCTTCCATTGAAGACAGCATCGCCGACATCGAGGCCGAGTGCCGCATGCGCATGACTAAAATCCGCCAGGTCTCGCGCATGAAAGACGTGCTGCAATTGCAGGAAGTTGTTCTGAACAATGAACTGCGCACCCGCGTAACGGAAATTCGTGGCATCAGCCAGCTGCAACTCGCCGCCGAAGCCCGCATGCGTGAAATTCTGGATGGGCATATGGTCGAATTGCGCGCCCAGCGCGATGTGCAGATGCTCGAGCAAACGCGCAGCTATTTTCTGTATCGCGAATGGAATTGTCTGAAGGGTGTTTTTCCACTGCTATATCGCGAGGCCGAGGTCGAATCCGAGAAAGTTCTCGGTCGTCTTGAACGTGAAATGGACGTGCGACGCAAGCGGTCGCGATAACAACTTTTTTTGGCCCATCATTCTATGCATTCAGCCTGGTATTTTCTGAGCGGCGCGATTCTGTTTGAAGTTGCAGGCACGACGTGCATGAAACTCTCGCGCGGATTTACCGAGATCACACCCAGCATCATGATGTTTGTGTTTTACGCCTGTGCGTTCGGGCTCAACACCGTTGCCGTCAAGACCATTGAGTTGAGCGTTGCTTATGCAATCTGGTCAGGCGTCGGCACGGCACTTACCGGTGCCATCGGCATTCTCTATTTCAAAGAACCCGCGACGGCCATCAAAATGGTGTCGCTGACGTTAATTATTGTGGGTGTGATGGGGTTGCACTCTGCGTCTGTCGCAAAGTAATGACCCAGACAAACACCAGTACTGGCGCGGGTTTCCAGCACAAAATGCCCGGAAAACCGCTCCAATTCTTGATTTACGTAATTGTGCTCTGGTATTGATCCGGCGATTAAATATGTTGAAAATTCTCTCTAACTTCGTCGTTCCCGCGAAGGCGGGAATCCAGTGGCGTACGTCGAGAAGTCACTGGATCCCCGCCTTCGCGGGGACGACGATTCAACATATTTAATCGCCGG
>JANYFH010000388.1 GCA_025362705.1 Betaproteobacteria bacterium | reverse complement strand
ATTCCACCGGCTTGTCGCCGTAGGTAAAGGCGATGCGATCCACACACAGCAACGGCGTGCCTTCGGCAACCAGCAAATAGGCAGCCGCCGCCGCGTCGGCTGCCATTGCCCGCAATCGCTCCTCAGCTCTGATCATGCGCTGGCCATAGCCGGTCTCGAGAAAACTGTAAATGGAGCCGCGCGATTCGCTAATTTTTTCCAGCGTCAGATTGGGAAACAACACCGATGACAAAACGATTTCATCGAGGATGATGGGAGTCGCTGCAAACACCAGCACGCGGCGCAGTGCCGTCACCGGCGCACCAACTTTCAGATCGAGCGCACGCGCAACCTCTGCACTAGCCTTGCCGCGCTTTACATCGATGAAATTTGTCGTCGGGTGGACTTTGTCCTTGCTGCCCTTGTCCGGAATAATGCGCAAAAACCGATACTGGTGTTTGGGCTCGGTGTGGGTGGCGACAAACGTGCCCTTGCCCTGGCGACGAATCAGAATATTGTCACCCGCGAGCGCGTCGATTGCCTTGCGCACGGTTCCCTGGCTCACCTGGTAGCGCGCGGCCAGTTCCATCTCGGACGGAATCGCTTCGCCGGGTTTCCACTCGCCCGCGATCAAACTCTGCGTCAGCAGGATCTTTATTTGGTCATACAGCGGACGGAAACTGGGGCCGGGAATATTATCTGGCATCGGTATATTGGTGGCAGCGGCAACTGGTTGATTTTGCATGGATGTTAGCACGGTCGTCTAAATGGATTCCCTATTGTATGTCTTATATAAGATATAAGTCTATTGACAATTGAGAAGTCGCAACATAATATTGCTGCACTGCGCAAATGCAGTGCGACCACAGTGGGATTTTCCGAAAACATGACGCCCTATCTACGCCCTCGCCGCTCGATGCTCTACGTTCCCGGTTGCGCGCCACGCTATCTGCACAAGGCGCGGTCACTGAATGTGGATTCGCTTATTTTTGATCTCGGCGATTCAGTGCTGGTGGAAAACAAGGAAAGTTCACGCGAACAAATTGTTGAAGCCGTACTGCAAGGTGGCTTCGGTCGTCGCGAGAAAGTCATTCGCGTCAACGATCTCGATTCCCCGTGGGGCATCGACGACATCAAGGCGGTGGCCAATGTCGGTGCGGACGCAATATTGTTCCCGAATATTGAAAGTAAATCCGACGTGGTCGAGGCACTTTCCGCACTCGACAAAGCGGGCGGCTCGCATTTACCGATCATGGTGATGATCGAGAGCCCGATTGCGGTGTTGCGTGCAGAAGAAATTGCATCAGCGTCTGACCGCATTGCCTGCATGATAATGGCAACCAGCGATCTGCTCACCCAATTACACGGCCACAAGACACCCGACCGGTTGGCACTACACTATTCGTTGTCGCACGTATTGCTCGTTGGCCGCGCGTACAAACGCGCCGTGATCGACGGTATCAGTGTTGACATCAAGGACATGCACTCCTTTGAGCTCGCCTGCCGCCTGACACGCGATCTCGGCTTCGACGGAAAATCTCTCGTTCATCCGAATCAGCTCGCTTATTGCAACGATGCATTTACGCCAAAGCCCGCAGACATTTCTCACGCGCACGAAGTAATCTCGGCACTGGAGAAAGCTCACCATGAAGGCCGCGGCACGATCATGCTCAACGGTCGATTGGTCGAACATCATCACGTCAACGCCGCCAAACGTTTGCTGACACTGGTGGAAATGACCAAAGAACTGGAAGTGGCGTAGCACAGCATGATGAAGACCACGCGTCCACCCGCTGGTTACTTCTTTGAGCACTACCGTGTCGGGCAGAAATTTCGCCACGCCACGCCGCGCACCATCACACAGGGTGACGTCGCACTTTATCAAGCACTGACGGGTTCACGATTGCCGCTGCATTGCAGCGAACCATTCGCGCAGTCGCTGGGTTACGCGTCAATGCCGGTTGATGATTTGCTGGTTTTCCATATCGCCTTCGGCAAAACCGTTGCCGATATTTCATATAACGCGGTGGCCAATCTTGGCTATGCGGACTGCCGTTTCCTGCAGGCGGTTTTTATCGGCGATACGCTTCACAGCGAAACCGAAATCATCGGACTCAAGGAAAATTCAAGCGGCAAAACTGGCGTGGTGTATGTGCGCTCGAATTGTTTCAACCAGCGCGACGAGATGGTGTTGACGTGGATTCGCTGGGTGATGGTGCATCGTGAACAAGCGACCAGTAATCCGAACTCGGTACCAGCAGGCGTGGTTGACGCTGTTGCTCAGGTTGCACAGGAATCAATCATCGCGCCGCCATACCTGACCCGCAGCAATACGCAATCAACTGTTACCGGCGGTACCCGCTTCTGGGAAGATTATGCTGCGACCAACACCGACGAATTCAGGCATCCGCCGCCGACAGAGCCAACGCCGTGGCAGTTCGAGCCCATCAAACACCCGGCAGGCATGACCATCGACGAATCCGATCACACGCTTGCCACCAAACTTTACCAAAACACCGCGCGCGTACATTTTGATTTGCATCACATGAAAGATTCACGGTTCGGACGCCGCCTGGTCTACGGTGGCCACGTCATTTCCGTTTGTCGCGCACTTTCCTATGACGGCCTCGAAAACGTGTTGTCGATTGCCGCCATCAACAGCGGCACACATCACAATCCGACCTTCGCGGGCGACACACTCTATGCAACCACAATACCAATGATGAAGTGGCCGATCAATGCCGCGATTGGCGGGTTGCGTCTGCAACTGATTGGCTACAAGAATATCGATCCAAACGCGGCAGAGTTCGCCAATGCGCCAGAGCATCTCAAAGTGCTGTCGCTTGATTACACCGTCCTGATGCCGCGCCGCCCCAAATGAGGAAACAATGAGTCAACCCGTCCATCCAAGCAAAGCGCTATTCGTCGGTGAAAAACCGTTTCCGGTCATTCCTTCGTGCGAACATTTTGCTGGCAGTGAAAAACTGATCGGCAAGGCACTGGAATTGCAGGATAAGCTCGGACCTGTTTTCGACATTACCTGCGATTGCGAAGACGGTGCACCGGCGGGCCAGGAAAAAGCCCACGCGGAAATGATCGTGCGTGTTCTCACGTCAGAGACCAACAAATACAAAATGGCTGGCGCGCGCATTCACGACCACTCGCACGGACTTTGGAAACAAGACGTAGACATTCTCGTTGGCGGCGCAGGCAAAGTACTGGCCTATATCACCATTCCAAAATGCACCGCGTTCACCGAGGGCGAAGAAATGGTCGCGTACATCGCGGCAGCATCAAAAAAAGCAGGCCTCGGACGCGAGATTCCAATTCATATTCTGGTTGAAACCCACGGTGCCTTGCGCGATGCGCAACGCCTCGCTGCACTTCCAAACGTGCAAGTGCTGGATTTTGGCTTGATGGATTTTGTGTCGGGCCATCATGGTGCCATTCCTGCCTCAGCGATGCGCTCGCCCGGCCAATTCGAACACCACCTGCTGGTGCGCGCCAAAACCGAAGTTGTTGCGGCGGCACTTGCAAATGGGGTCGTACCGGCGCATAACGTTTGCCTGGATCTGAAAAACACCGAAGTCGTTTTCGCCGACGCGAAACGTGCACGAAATGAGTTTGGTTTCTTGCGCATGTGGTCGATCTACCCCACACAAATCACCGCCATTGTCGACGCAATGAAGCCCGATTTATCGGAAGTGGAAGATGCCGCAAACATCTTGCTGGCAGCTCAGGCAGCGGACTGGGGTCCAATACAGTACAAAGGCGAACTGCACGACCGCGCGACTTACCGCTACTTCTGGGAAATATTGCAAAAGGCGAAAGTGACCGGCGTTAAAATAATCGATTCGGCCAATCAGGCTTTCTTCTCATAAACCCAATGACCATCACCTCCCCCGGCGCGAATTTCCGCCAAGCATTAAAAGATGAAGCGCCGCTGCAAATCGTCGGTGCGATCAATGCCTACACCGCACGCATGGCCGAAGCGACTGGCTACAAGGCGCTATATATTTCCGGCGGTGGCGTTGCCGCCAATTCGCTCGGCATGCCTGACCTTGGCATCAGCACGATGGAAGATGTACTGACTGACCTTCGTCGCATTACCGACGTCACCACCCTGCCTGTAATGGTCGACATCGATACCGGCTGGGGTGGCGCTTTCAACATTGCGCGCACCATCCGTTCATTCCAGAAAACCGGTGCAGCTGCTGTTCACATGGAGGACCAGGTCGGCACCAAACGCTGCGGCCATCGCCCGGGAAAAGAAGTGGTGACCCTCGAAGAAATGGTTGATCGCGTCAAGGCCGCAGTGGACGCGCGCACCGATCCGAATTTTGTGATCATGGCGCGTACCGATGCGCTGGCGGTCGAAGGTATCAACGCGGCGATCGACCGTGCCTGCGCCTACGTCGAAGCCGGTGCCGACATGATTTTTCCCGAGGCGATGACCGCATTGCCAATGTATAAACAATTCAAGGATGCGGTGAAAGTGCCAATACTGGCCAACATCACTGAATTCGGCCACACGCCGCTTTTCACGACCACCGAGTTGGCGTCGGTGAACGTGGATATGGTGCTTTATTGCTGCGGTGCCTACCGCGCGATGAACAAGGCGGCGCTTGATTTCTACCAGACGCTGCGCGCCGAGGGCACGCAGAAAAACGCCGTGCCCACCATGCAGACGCGCGCTGAACTTTACGAGTATCTGGGCTATCACACCTACGAGCAGAAGCTGGATGCACTGTTTGCATCCAAAAAGTAGAGTCTAGTATTGGCGGGCATTGCAGGCCGTAAATGCCTTGAAAGGCGCACCAGTTATGGAGTTTTACCGTTTTTATGACGACGTTGTTACCGGAGCAAAGAATGACTGACACAGCAACTGCCGCCGCACCCGCGGGGCCCAAACCAAAAAAATCCGTGGCACTTTCCGGCGTTGTAGCTGGTAACACCGCACTGTGCACTGTTGGCTTGCACGGCAACGACCTCCACTATCGCGGCTACGATATTCTGGACATCGCTGAAACATGCGAGTTTGAAGAAATCGCGCATTTGCTGGTGCACGGCAAACTGCCGAATGCTGCAGAGCTCAAAAGTTATAAAGCCAAACTGAAAGCCATGCGTGGCATTCCGATGGCCGTGCAGGATGTGCTCGAATCGCTTCCAGCTTCCACCCATCCGATGGATGTATTGCGCACCGCATGTTCGGTGCTGGGCTGTGTGCTTCCTGAAAAAGATGATCACAATATTGCCGGTGCCAAGGACATCGCCGACCGAATGATGGCTTCCTTCGGTTCGATGCTGCTTTACTGGTACCACTTTGCTGTGAACGGAAAATGTATCGATGTTGAAACCGACGACGACTCCATCGGTGGTCACTTTCTGCATTTGCTGCACGGCGAGGAGCCGAGCGAACTGGCCATAAGGTCAATGCATACCTCGCTGATTCTATACGCCGAGCATGAGTTCAACGCCTCCACCTTCACCGCGCGTGTCATCGCCGGCACCGGCTCCGACATGTATTCAGCCATTACCGGCGGCATCGGTGCGCTGCGCGGACCCAAGCACGGCGGTGCCAACGAGGCGGCCTTTGACATCCAGAACCGCTATGACGGCCCTGACGAAGCAGAGGCGGACATCGTCAAACGCGTCGGCGAAAAGCAGGTCATCATCGGCTTCGGTCACCCCGTTTATACGGTATCGGATCCACGCAACGTCGTGATCAAGCGCGTCGCAAAACAATTGTCCGAAGATGCAGGCAATATGAAGCTCTATAACATCGCCGACCGGCTCGAAGCCGTCATGTGGCGCGAGAAAAAAATGTTTCCCAATCTCGACTGGTTCTCCGCCTGCTCGTACCATCAAATGGGTGTGCCTACATCGATGTTCACGCCGCTGTTCATTATTTCGCGCACCTCGGGCTGGGCTGCGCACGTGATCGAGCAGCGTATTGACGGCAAGATTATTCGGCCGAATGCGAATTACGTCGGGCCGGACGACATCAAGTTTGTGCCGCTGAAGGATCGCAAGTAAGCATCGAAACCGGATATCGGGAGATCGCCGTGATTCCAATTGAAAACGTCACGCTCGCTCAATGCATCACGTTGCTTGAAGCCCGGCGGCAGTTGATTGACGGGGAATTACGCGATTTCGTTCGCCCGGTGCCGGCTTGCGACGTGGATTACAACACCCTGCTGGCCGAACGCGCGGCGCTGGCGGTCGCACTGTCGCACCTGCAGCCGTTATGTCGCGGGGAAATGAAAATTCCGCATCCCCGCGAAGATCTGGTCGCACACTGAATCCGTCCTGAACTTTGTGTTTGCGTCACGTCCCAATACAGCATCCTCAAAAGCAACTCATCCATGAACACCGCATACCGCAAACCCCTACCCGGCACCAAACTGGATTATTTCGATGCGCGCGAGGCAGTCGACGCGATCCAGCCAGGCGCATGGGCGAAACTGCCTTACACCTCGCGCGTGCATGCCGAGAATCTCGTGCGTCGCTGCGATCCGGCGATGCTTGGTGCGTATTTGAAGCAGCTCATCGAGGTGAAGCGCGATCTCGATTTCCCCTGGTTCCCGGCGCGCGTGGTATGCCACGACATCCTTGGCCAGACAGCGCTGGTGGACCTGGCCGGTCTGCGTGACGCAATCGCGGACCAGGGCGGCGACCCGGCGAAAGTAAACCCGGTTGTGCCGGTGCAACTGATCGTCGATCACTCGCTCGCAGTGGAGTGTGGCGGCTTCGATCCTGATGCATTCACCAAAAACCGCGCCATCGAAGATCGTCGCAATGAAGACCGCTTCCACTTCATCGAGTGGACCAAGTCGGCGTTCGACAACGTCGACGTGATTCCGGCGGGCAATGGCATCATGCACCAGATCAACCTGGAGAAAATGTCGCCGGTTATTCACGCACAGGATGGGCTCGCCTTTCCCGACACCTGCATCGGCACAGACAGCCATACGCCGCACATCGATGCGCTGGGCGTGATCGCAATCGGTGTCGGTGGACTTGAGGCGGAGAACGTGATGCTGGGCCGCGCCTCATGGATGCGCCTGCCCGAGATCGTCGGCGTGGAACTCACTGGCAAGCGGCAGCCGGGCATTACCGCCACCGATATCGTGTTGGCGATGACCGAATTTCTGCGCAAATCGAAAGTGGTTGGCTCCTATCTGGAATTCCGCGGGCAAGGCGTTGCCTCACTCACGCTGGGTGACCGGGCCACGATTTCCAACATGGCACCGGAATATGGCGCCACGGCGGCGATGTTCTTCATCGATCAGCAGACCTTGACCTACTTGCGCCTCACCGGTCGCGAGGACGAGCAGGTGAAACTGGTCGAGACTTATGCGAAGACGGCGGGCCTGTGGGCCGACGATCTCAAAAGCGCCGTCTACGAACGTACACTGGCATTTGACCTCTCCAGCGTGGTGCGAACCATGGCGGGACCATCGAATCCGCACGCGCGGGTCTCGACGACCGATCTGGCGAGCAAGGGCATCGCCGGACCGTGGCAAGAAACACCCGGACTGATGCCGGATGGCGCGGTCATCATCGCGGCGATCACCAGTTGCACCAACACTTCCAATCCGCGCAATGTCATCGCGGCCGCCCTGCTCGCGCGCAATGCCAATCGGCTCGGTCTCACTCGCAAGCCGTGGGTGAAGAGTTCGTTGGCGCCCGGTTCCAAGACGGTGGCGCTGTATCTGGAAGAAGCCGGCCTGAAAACGGAGCTGGAAAAACTCGGCTTCGGCATTGTCGCCTTCGCCTGTACCACATGCAACGGTATGTCAGGCGCACTGGATGCAGTTATCCAGAAGGAGATCATCGACCGCGAGCTGTACACGACCGCGGTACTGTCCGGCAATCGTAACTTCGATGGCCGCATTCATCCTTATGCCAAGCAAGCCTTCCTCGCTTCCCCGCCGCTGGTGGTGGCCTATGCCATCGCCGGTACGGTGCGTTTCGACATCGAGCGCGATTCATTCGGTAACGACACGCACGGCGAACCGATTCTGCTGAAGGATCTTTGGCCGAGTGATGAAGAGATCGACGCCATCGTCGCGACGAGCGTGAAGCCCTCGCAGTTCCGCGAGGTGTATATCCCCATGTTCGAACAACGCGCTGCAGTTGGTGCGCGAGCCAAGCCGCTGTATGACTGGCGCCCACAGAGCACCTACATCCGCCGCCCACCTTATTGGGACACAGCCGGGGAAGGCGCGATTGGCGGCGAGCGCACGCTCAAGGGCATGCGGCCGCTGGCGGTTCTGCCGGACAATATCACCACCGATCATCTGTCGCCCTCGAACGCCATCATGGCTAACAGTGCGGCGGGGGAATATCTGGCGAAGATGGGCGTGCCCGAAGAGGACTTCAATTCCTATGCCACGCACCGTGGCGACCATCTCACTGCGCAGCGCGCAACATTCGCCAATCCGCAATTGGTCAATGAAATGGCCATCGTCGATGGCGTCGTGAAAAAAGGATCGCTGGCGCGCGTTGAACCTGAAGGCAAGGTCATGCGCATGTGGGAAGCGATTAAGACCTACATGAACAGGAAGCAGCCCCTGATCATCATCGCCGGCGCCGACTACGGGCAGGGCTCCTCACGCGACTGGGCTGCCAAGGGCGTGCGTCTCGCGGGCGTGGAGGCGATCGTGGCCGAAGGTTTCGAACGCATCCATCGCACCAACCTGATCGGCATGGGCGTATTGCCGCTGGAGTTCAGGGCCGGCACTAATCGTAAGACGCTTGGCCTCGATGGCACTGAGACGTATGACGTGATTGGTGAACGCACGCCAGGTGCGATATTGACGCTGGTGATTCATCGCAGGAGCGGTGAGCGGGTCGAGGTACCAGTATCTTGCCGGCTTGATACAGCGGAAGAGATTTCGGTTTATGACGCAGGGGGCGTATTGCAGCGATTTGCAAATGATTTCCTGGCTGCGAGGCCTGCGGCGTAGGCCACTGCGGTGTCGCTACCTCATTTGATCATAATAGCCAAACCGCCCGTGCCGGTGGTGAATTCGCTTGAGACGATAGTACAATTCCACGGCGTCGACCAACAACTCGGCCGGGCGATGTCCACCTCAGGAAACTGGCATCAAACATTGTCGTCCCGTTACGACGACGAACCCCGGTATCAAGAACGAATGTTGCGTGCCGGGGCAAACGTGAAGGCAACACAAATTGTTCTCACGTTGGACAGGATTACAGGGCCCGCGCGACCAACTGACATAGACATTCACTATGAATTTCGAGGACCGCGCAACGTCAAGAGTTTGTCCGTGTTGTTGTCTGCTGTTCAATCCGCCCTATACGCGGAAGGTATTGGGGATGGCAAGGGCCACAGCCCCCACATCACGATCAGCTATTTCGCACCCGCACCGATTGAAACCATCTACTTCGCGCCTATCGTTTGGCTCATCACCGAGATTCTCTTGGTGAGAACTGGCGGAAAGCCGTTTCACTACGAAGAACTCGGACGCTGGCCACTTGCCCCGGCCAAGCAGCTAGATTTGTTTTCCTGATGCCTTCATCGTTAACCTGCGATCTCCCAACTGTCGTGCAGCCTTTCGCCAGTGGGATAATTCACCTATCACCGCGCTGAATCCGCGGCATTGAAAGACGAGGACATGCCTAACGTACCCCAAATCAAAATCCCCGCCACCTACATGCGCGGCGGCACATCGAAGGGCGTGTTCTTCAAACTCGCCGACCTGCCCGAGCGAGCGCAAATAGCGGGCGCCGTACGCGACAAGTTGCTGCTGCGCGTTATCGGGAGCCCTGATCCGTATGGCAAGCAAATCGACGGCATGGGTGCGGCGACATCCAGCACCAGCAAGACCGTCATCCTGTCCAAAAGCACGCGCGCGGATCACGACGTCGATTACCTTTTTGGTCAAGTGTCCATCGACAGTGCCTTCGTCGACTGGAGCGGCAATTGCGGAAACCTCAGTGCTGCGGTGGGACCATACGCCATCAGCAATGGTTTGGTTGATGCCTCGCGCGTTCCGCACAATGGCATTGCGGTTGTGCGCATCTGGCAGGCCAATATCAGCAAGACTATCGTGTCACATGTCCCCATCACCAATGGCCAGGTGCAGGAGACGGGCGATTTTGAACTCGATGGCGTCACTTTCCCCGCAGCTGAAGTGCAACTGGAGTTCATGGACCCGGCAGCGGAAGAGGAAGGCGCGGGTGGCTCGATGTTCCCCACTGGCAACCTGGTCGATGATCTCGATGTTCCAGGCATCGGCACGCTGAAGGTGACGATGATCAACGCCGGCATCCCGACCATTTTCGTGAATGCCGAGGCCATCGGCTACACAGGCACTGAACTGCAGGATGCGATCAACAGTGATTCAAAGGCGCTGGCAAAATTTGAATCGATCCGCGCCCACGGTGCCGTGCGTATGGGCCTGATCAAACACATCGACGAAGCGGCCAAGCGCCAGCACACGCCCAAAGTTGCTTACGTCGCCAAACCCGTTGACTACGTTTCATCCAGCGGCAAGCCGGTCGCTGCGGCAGATGTCGATGTACTGGTGCGTGCCATGTCGATGGGCAAGCTGCATCACGCCATGATGGGAACCGCTGCGGTGGCCATCGGTACTGCAGCGGCCATTCCGGGCACGCTGGTGAACACAGCAGCGGGCGGCGTCGCGCGCAACGCCGTTCGTTTCGGTCATCCCTCCGGCACGCTTCGTGTGGGCGCGGAAGCGACAGAGAAAAACGGCGAATGGATCGTCACCAAGGCGATCATGAGCCGCAGTGCACGCGTGTTAATGGAAGGCTGGGTGCGCGTGCCTGGCAACGCTTTGTGAATCTGCCACAAGCGCAAATTCGAATTCCCGTGACTAATTGCAAGCACTGGGGCGGTTTTCCGGCCACTTTTGGCCTGTGATCCGCGCCAGACATAGAGTTTAAGCAACACATTGGATTTCACTCCCGATTATTTCAAAGGCCTTAAAATTGTCAATCCTGTCGCGTGACTCGCTCGTCGCGCGCTCATCCAGAGGACTCACCATGCCACACAATCTGCACGACACCCGTCAGCAACTGACGCTAAAATCCGGCAAAACCGCCACCTACTATTCCCTGCCAAAGTTGGCGGAGGCGTTTCCCAATGTGAAGCGGCTGCCGATTTCGATTCGCATCGTGCTAGAGAGCGTTTTGCGCAATTGCGATGGCAAGAAGGTGACGGAAGAACATATCAAGGAACTCGCTGCCTGGAAGCCGACAGCGGCCCGCACACTGGAGATTCCCTTCGTCGTCGCGCGCATCGTGTTGCAGGATTTCACCGGCGTACCACTGCTGGCTGACCTCGCCGCGATGCGTGGTGTGGCGTCCAAGCTGGGCAAGGATCCCAAAGTGATCGAGCCACTGGTACCCGTTGATCTCGTCGTTGATCACTCGGTACAGATCGACCATTACGGCACCCCGGATTCGCTTGACCTCAACATGAAGCTCGAATTTCAGCGCAATCAGGAGCGCTATGAATTCATGAAATGGGGCATGCAGGCGTTCGATACGTTCAAAGTTGTGCCGCCGGGAATCGGCATCGTGCATCAGGTCAATCTCGAATACCTCGCGCGCGGCGTTCACGACAAGAACGGTGTGCTCTATCCCGATTCGCTGGTTGGCACCGATTCGCACACGACGATGATCAACGGTGTCGGTGTGGTCGGCTGGGGCGTGGGCGGTATCGAAGCGGAAGCTGGCATGTTGGGGCAGCCCGTCTATTTCCTGACACCGGATGTCGTTGGCGTAAACCTTACCGGCAAATTGCCCGAAGGAACCACGGCAACCGATTTGGTGCTTACCGTGACCGAAATGCTGCGAGCCGCGAAAGTCGTCGGCAAGTTTGTGGAATTCTTCGGTGAAGGTGCGCGCGCCTTGAGCGTGCCGGATCGCGCCACCATTGCCAACATGGCGCCTGAATACGGTGCCACGATGGGTTTCTTCCCGGTCGATGAAGCCACCATGGAATATTTCCGCGCCGGTGGACGCAC
>JANYFH010000385.1 GCA_025362705.1 Betaproteobacteria bacterium | reverse complement strand
TCCGATTATCTCTATCTGAGCAACAACCGGCTCGTCGCGTTACCGGAAGCGCTGGGCAATCTCGCGTCACTTTCATATCTCAATGTCAGCGACAATCGGTTAACCGCGTTGCACAACAGTATCGGCGACATGAAGAAGCTGGTGGAACTGCGCTTCTATCGCAATCAACTTGCGACACTGCCGGACTCCATCGCAGCACTTACGCAATTAAAGGAAGTGCATGCACAACAAAACCGGCTCGCGTCGCTACCTGCTGATATCGGCGACCTCGCCAGCCTGCGCGAGCTCGATCTGGCCGACAATGCGTTGACAGCACTGCCCTCGTCCATCGGCAATCTCACACGACTTCGCCGCCTGAATCTGCGCAACAACGCGATCACCACATTGCCGCAATCACTCGGCGATTTACGCAACCTTACCCATCTTGATTTGCGCGCCAATCCGCTGCGCAGCTTGCCGGATGCCATCGGCGAAATTACTACACTCGAAAAACTCGATTTGCGCTGGTGCAAACTCGATGCGTTGCCGACGTGGATTGAGCGGATCAAAGCGCGCGGTGTGCTGGTTTATTTGTAGACTAAAGTCTATATCTGGCGCGCCTTTCAACGCATAAAGCGTCTGAAACACGCTAAAAATGGCGATCTACGTCTCGTTATGCTGGCGCGTTTACTCGTAACGATTCCGCAATTCACCAATACCCGCGATGATGACGCTAACGTCACTGCCCGCCTTCATCGAACCCACACCAATGGATGTTCCGCACGCGATGACATCACCAGCCTCTAGCGTCATGTCGTGCGAGATCAAACTTACCAATTTCGCAGGCGGAAAAATCATGTCGGCAACCGCGTAATTCTGCCGCTCCTGACCGTTGAGAACGGTCTGGATGGAAAGTGTCATCGGATCAACGCCGGTGGCGATGACCGGACCAAAAACACCGAATGTATCGAAGCTCTTCGCACGCGTCCATTGCGCGAAACTTGAATCCTTGAATAACAATTCAGCAGCGGTGACATCGTTGATGCAGGTGTAGCCGAATATAAAGTTGGCCGCATCGGTTTCACTCACGCTGCAGCAGCGTTTGCCGATCACGATGCCGAGCTCGCCTTCATAAACGACTTTGCCCGCATACGAGACCGGTACACGGATCGCTTCACCGTGCGGATGAAAAGCATTGTTTCCCTTTAGAAAATACAAGGGCTCGGGGGGAATCGCTTGATTCAGTTTTTCCGCAAGGGCGCGAAAATTGTTCCACAGCGCGACCATCTTGGTCGGCCGGCAAGGCGTCAAAACACGCACTGCGTTTAACGCGAGCGTTTCGCCAGTGGCAGCCGGGTGACCAAACATCTCGCCTTCGAAAATCGAAATGACATCGCCTTCGATTTTCCCGAACCCGGTCACGCCGTGATGTTCGTACCGTAACCAATGCGCCATGTTTGTTCCTTTGAATATGCAGTGTTGACCGACATTGTGCCGCGTGCCGCATGTCGCGTCGATACGGGCGCGTCATTGACACGGCGGATTCGCTGATATCCTTGGGGAAGCGCCAGTTAATTCCCTCGCGGGTCGCGCATCCTCGCTTTGGGCGGGCTGCTGCGTTGCAAATCCTCGCCATAGCGGTGCCATGGCTGCGGTTTACGCCTTGCATCCCATCCCAAATCAAGGCGCGCGCCCTCGCGGGGAATTAATCGGCGCTTCCCTAAGCATATTATTGTCTGGAGAAATCATGTCTGATACTCACCAATTCGAAACAACCCTTCGCTGGCCCGCCTCGATGACACAAGCGTTGCCACCAGAACCAGCGTTTTCGCGCAACAGCATTCTTGGTGGCACAGGTAAACCAGATGTGCCCGGATCGAGCCCGACGGTGTATGGCGGCGACAACGCGCGCTACAACCCCGAAGAGTTGTTGTTGATGGCGCTTGCGCAATGCCACATGCTCACCTATCTTGCCATCGCCGCGAAGAAACGCATGACGATTCTCGCCTATGAAGATCGTGCAACCGGCACACTCGGCGTTGGTGATCATGGCACGGCTGGAAAAATGTCCATGCAGGAAGTGACCCTGCATCCGCGTGTGACCGTGGCCAAAGGCACCAACCTGGCCGAAGCGGAAGCGATCCACGAAAAGGCGCATACCAACTGCTTTATCGCCAACTCGGTAAATTTTCCGGTGACACACGAAGCGGTAATAATTGAAAGATGAAGGCGATTCCCATTGCCGCAGATGACGAAGATCCAGGGCGGAAAAACACTAGCACTGGCGCACCTTGCAGGCCGAAATGCCGCCACGACACCCGTGAAATGGCGATCTACGTTGCCTTGCGCCGGGGAGCCCGTCGTGCGACAGCGGATTCCGGTGGCGACTTGCTTGCTCGCTTTTTTACACCCTGCTTCTTTGCCGCTGCACGCAACGCGGCACCATACGCACTCTTTGCCCAATCCACCATCAGTGCCGCGCTCTCCATCGCATCCTCGGGGCATTGATAGTAACCGAGTGACACTTGCCTGCCTTTGCTTTTTGATTCATACACGAATGGAAGCAGACCGCATTCATCAAAATCGCGGCGATTTATGTCGTCGGCCTTCAGATAGAAAGCATCGTCAATAACGAGGCCGAAGATCAGGCCGTCCTTGTAAACGCCGTGTCCGCCAAACATTGCCCTGGCCGATACATTGCCGAACGGCGCGAGCAGTTCCAAGAGATAATTCACAAACTCATTTTGTCTGGCCACTTATTCCCCTAAATGAAAACCCTGCCCGAACTGTCATCCGATCTTGCCAATGGCAGAACCACTGCCAAAAAACTGGTGAAAGCCTGTCTGGAAAAAATTGCTGATCCTGCCGGCGAAGGATCGCGGGCGTTCATCAAAGTTTACGCCGACGCCGCAATCACCGCAGCGCGCGCCAGCGACGCTGCGCGCGCCCTGGGGCAAGTCACTTCACCGATTGCGGGTATTCCGATTTCAGTGAAAGATCTTTTCGATATTCAGAGTGATATCACACGTGCTGGCTCCAAAATACTCGCCAATGCGCCAACCGCCACTGCCGATGCACCTGCAATTCAACGCTTGCGCGCCGCCGGTGCGATCATCGTTGGCCGCACCAATATGACTGAATTTGCCTACGGCGCGCACGGCATGAACGCGCACTACGGCACGCCGCTCAATCCCTGGGATCGCGCCACCCGACGCATTCCCGGTGGTTCGACATCAGGCGGCGCGGTGAGCGTGACCGACGATATGGCGGCGGCAACAATCGGCTCTGACACCGGTGGCTCAGTGCGCATTCCTTCCGCGCTGTGCGGCATCACCGGATTCAAACCGACACAGGCCCGCGTTCCACTGGACGGCGCATTTCCACTTTCATTCACCCGCGATTCGATCGGGCCGCTTGGAAATTCAGTCACATGCTGCGCGTGGCTCGACGCGATCATGGCAGGTGCGACCGCTGAAACACCAACGGCGTTCCCGTTGAAGGGCATGCGGCTTGGCGTTCCCAAAACCATCCTCCTCGACGGCCTGGCGCCCGAGGTAGCGGATGCGTTTGGGCATGCGCTTAACTGTCTTTCGGCAGCCGGTGCCATCGTTGAAGAATTCAACTTCCCGGAATTACAACGCGAACACGATGGCAGCAAGAAAGCCAATTTCTCCGCTATCGAAGCGTATGCATTGCACCGGGAGCGATTGGCATTGCACGTTGATGAGTTTGACCCACGCGTTGCCAAACGGTTGCTATTGGGTGCCAATATCGACGCTGCCGATTACGTTGACTTGTTGCAACTGCGGCAATCGCTGATCACATCGGCTAACTTGACGACCGCGCGCTTTGATGCACTACTCGCGCCTGCGGCACCCATCGTCGCGCCGACAATTGCAGAAATGGAATCGTCGGATGAAGTTTTTCTAAAAATGAATGGCTTGTTGTTACGCAACTGCGCGCCGTTCAACGTGCTAAATCGGCCCTGCTGGTCATTGCCCTGTCACCGCTTTGGTGACGCACCCGTCGGCCTGATGGTCGTCGGTGAGACGATGGGCGACAAGCGTTTGCAGGCGATCGGACTGGCGATCGAAATGGCATTGGCAACCAAGCGCTGAACTACGCGCTAAAAACCGCGGTTCTTGCGCTTGGTTTCTTCCGCTTCTTTCATATCCGCCGCCATTTTTTTCTCAGCCATTTTCTTGTCCCAGCCGATCATGGGCGTGATGACATTCCACCAAAGCATGAGTAATCCAAACGGCGTCAGAACCCATATCCAATTCCAATTGCCGACCGGTGGAATATCGAGAATTTTCAATAAGAAAACAATTACAGCAATGACAGCTAGCGGCATATATAACTCCAGGGGCGAAAGAATATGACCAACAAATTAGCACAAAGTACGTCGCCTTACCTGCAACAGCATGCTGGCAACCCTGTTCACTGGCAGGAATGGGGGCCGGAGGCGCTGCAATTGTCCCGCCAATCCGGTAAACCGATCCTGCTCTCGATCGGGTATTCCGCCTGTCATTGGTGCCATGTAATGGCGCATGAATCGTTTGAAGATGAAGGCATTGCAGCGGTCATGAACGAATTGTTCGTCAACATCAAAGTTGACCGCGAAGAACGACCTGATATAGACCAGATTTACCAGACCGCACACGCGATGCTGACGCAGCGTTCCGGCGGCTGGCCGCTGACGATGTTCCTTACGCCAGAGATGAAGCCATTTTTTGGCGGCACCTATTTCCCCAAAACTGCGCGCTACGGCTTGCCAGGCTTCGGCGACTTGCTGCGCCGTGTAGTGCAATATTATCGTGACCATCAGGACGATATCACCGCACAAAACGAGCAATTGATTGCGGCGCTTAATCGACCGGCACCACACGTCGATCACAGCACGTCGGCCGATTTTTCACCGGCAATTATCACTGCGGGATATCAACAGATGGCGCGCTCGTTCGACGCCAAACGCGGTGGATTTGGTGCAGCACCAAAATTTCCACATCCCGAGATGATCGAATTTTGCCTGCGCCGATTTGCTGACGCTGGAAACGTGGAGATGCAAAATGCTGCACGCCATATTGCCTGCTTCACGCTGGAGCGCATGTGTAAGGGCGGCATTTTTGATCAACTGGGTGGTGGCTTTGCACGTTACTCAGTAGATGCTGAATGGGCGATTCCGCATTTCGAAAAAATGCTCTACGACAATGGCCCGCTGCTGAGATTGCTGGCCGATGCCTGGCTGGTAAGCGACGACCAAGAACAAAAAGCACTATTCAAACGCGCCGCCGAGCAGACCGCGGCCTGGGTGATGCGGGAAATGCAATCCAGCACGAGCGACGCAATTGGAGGGTATTTTTCAACACTGGATGCCGATTCGGAAGGGCACGAAGGCAAGTTTTACGTGTGGACGTTGCATCAGGTCGAGCAATTGCTGGCCCCTGATGAATACCAGGTGCTGGCACACCACTTTGGCCTAGACCAGCCCGCCAATTTTGAAGTCCACTTCTGGAATTTGATCGTGGCGGAACCGCTCGCGGATGTAGTGAGAAAATTAGACCTGCCGGTTGCGCAATGCGATGCGCTGCTGGTTTCAGGGAAATCGAAGTTATTTGAAGCGCGTGAGACTCGTATCCGCCCGGGCCGCGATGAAAAAATTCTCACCAGCTGGAATGCGCTCATGATCGAGGGCATGGCGCACGCCGGTCGCGTATTCGGTCGTGCGGACTGGGTCGCTTCCGCACGCCGTGCGCTCACATTTGTGCGCACCACCATGTGGAATCCCGACGCGCAAAGACTGCTCGCAACCCACAAAGACGGCAAAACGCACCTCAATGCTTATCTCGATGATTACGCTTTTCTCCTGAAGGCGCTGATCGAAATGATGCAGGCAGATTTCCAAACCGAAGACCTCACGTTCGCGCAACAGCTCGCGGACGTGCTGCTCGATCAGTTTGAAGACCGCGCCAATGGTGGATTCTTTTTCACCAGTCACGATCACGAACAATTGATCCAGCGACCGAAACCGGGGCACGACAATGCCACGCCTTCGGGGAACGGTATCGCTGCATTGGTTCTGCAACGACTCTCTCATCTCACCAACGATCTGCGCTACGCCGAATCTTCGCAAAAGGCACTCGCCTGTTTTCTGGAACAGATGGAAGACCATCCCTCCGGATTCGGCAGCTTGTTGATGGCACTCGAAGAACAATTGGTGCCGCCGCGACTCGTGATACTCGCAGGCCCCGCGAGCGAATTCCCACCCTTCGCGACCGCGCTTGCCGGCAACTACGCGCCGACTACCATCGTGCTTGCAATCGCCAATGGCATCGATTCCCTGTCCCCAGCCCTGGCACGACCGGCGACTGCGGAAGTCAACGCCTATGTTTGCCAGGGCGTTACCTGCCATGCGCCATTGACGGATATCCCGAAATTGCAAGAAGCGCTCAAAATGCCTAAAATCCACACTGACCACGCATCCCGCACAAATTAACCGGAGAACACATGAAACGCCTACTTACCGCATCGGCTCTTGCTGGCGCCGCACTTTTCACCATTGGCAACGCACTTGCTATCGACGAATTGCACAAGAAATACACTTGCACGGCCTGCCATGCTGACGACACAAAACTGGTCGGACCTTCCTACAAGGACGTTGCTGCCAAATACAAGGGCGACAAGGACGCAGTAAAAAAGCTGTCCGAAAAAGTCCGCAAGGGTGGCATGGGCGTTTGGGGCCAAATCCCGATGCCGCCGAATCCCACCCCTACTGACGCTGAACTAAAAACGATGATCGAAGCGGTGCTTAAGACCAAGTAAGCTTTGCTTCCAGAACATAAAAAAAGCCGGCCATTGCGTCGGCTTTTTTTGTCTGGCGAGCACCTCCGAGAACCTCAATTTCCCCTGTTTTTCATTGACATTCACCAATATCGGTTCACATAATTACGGCTTGTCGAATTCATGCTTGTCGTATCATTTTATCGTCCCCGATTTTTCGACCTTTTCGACCGTTTTTAACCCTTTCCCAACCATTCCCAATTGGAGATGTTCCGATGAAAAATTCCTACAAACTCGTGTTCGCCGCACTGTTTGCCGCCGGCCTCGTTGGCTGCGGCAAGGAAGAGGCAAAACCCGCCGCCGCCGCGCCTGCTGAGCCGACCGTGACAGTAACAATCGCTCACGCTGGTCCGCTGACAGGCTCCATCGCGCATCTGGGCAAGGACGACGAAAACGGCGTGCGTCTGGCGGTTGACCAGACCAATGCCAAGAAGATCATGATTGACGGCAAAGTGCTGAACATCAAGTTCATGTCTGAGGACGATCAGGCAGACCCGAAAGTCGGCACCACCGTTGCGCAAAAACTGGTCGATGCGAAAGTTGTCGCGGTTGTTGGACATCTGAATTCCGGCGTCACGATTCCAGCTTCGGAAATTTACGGCAAGGCCGGCATTCCAGTGATCTCCGGTTCAGCGACGAATCCGACGTTGACCGAGCGCGGGCTCAAAAACGTGTTTCGTACCGTTGGCCGTGACGACCAGCAGGGTCCTGCGCTGGCGACCTTTATCGCCAATGAACTCAAGGGCAAGAAAGTTGCGCTGATCGACGACAAAACTGCCTATGGTGAAGGCTTGGCGAACGAAGTCGAAAAGACTCTCAAGGCTGCCAAGGTAAATCCGATCGCCCGCGAGCGCACTACCGACAAAGAAACCGACTTTAAAGCGATTCTCACCAAGATCAAGGGCAAGAATCCCGATGTCGTGTTCCACGGCGGCATGGACGCAACCGGCGGACCACTGCTCAAACAGGCGCGTGAACTCGGCATCAAGGCCGTGTTTGTATTCGGCGACGGTGCCTGCACCACCGAAATGTCCAAGCTGTCCGGGCCTGCTGCTGAGGGTTTTGTCTGTTCACAGGCAGGATTGCCTTCAGAAGCCGCAAGCAAGGAATTCCTGACAGCGTTTAACGCCAAATACGGTGAAGTAAAACAGTACGCACCGTATTTCTACGATGGCGCGATGGCCATGGTGGAAGCGATGAAAAAAGCCAACTCGGCTGATCCCGCGAAGTTCGGCCCGGAAATCTTTAACGTGAGCTTCACGGGCGCAACGGGCAAAGTGGAGTTTGATGCCAAGGGTGACCGCAAGGATGCCGAGATCACCATTTTCAAAATGGTCGACGGCAAACTTAAACCGCTGTCGTTCGTGAAAAATGGTGTGTCGACCGCGTTCGCAGCACCTGCGGCAGCCCCGGCTCCAGCCGCCGCCCCTGCGGCCGCACCGGCAAAACCAGCAGAAGCGCCAAAGAAATAAGCACGCAACTATAAGAAAACGGCACCGAACACGGTGCCGTTTTTTTTTGCCTCCTACAACGATGCGGTAACATCGCAATCAAATGGATACCTTCCTCCAGCAGCTCATCAATGGCCTGACACTCGGATGCGTCTATGCCGTGGTCGCATTGGGCTACACGATGGTCTACGGCATCATCCAGCTCATCAATTTCGCCCACGGTGAAGTGGTGATGATTGG
>JANYFH010000371.1 GCA_025362705.1 Betaproteobacteria bacterium | reverse complement strand
AGGCCTTGGCCTCACCACCAAATTTCTTCGACAATACCGTCGTGATCGCCGCCGTCAGCGTCGTCTTGCCGTGATCTACGTGACCAATCGTCCCCACATTCACGTGTGGCTTCGTCCGCTCAAACTTGCCTTTTGCCATTTTCTAACCTCGTCAAAAATCGTAATTAACGTAAATTCAAATCTATTTTTTTGCGTTGATGATCGCTTCAGAGACATGCTTCGGTGCTTCGGTGTAATGCTTGAATTCCATCGTGTACGTTGCACGACCCTGTGTGGCCGAACGCAACGAGGTGGAATAACCAAACATTTCAGACAAAGGCACTTCCGCTTTGATGACTTTGCCACCGCCGCCAGAAATATCGTCCATACCCTGCACCATACCGCGACGCGATGACAGATCACCCATCACAGTACCTGCGTAGTCTTCGGGCGTTTCAACTTCGACCGCCATCATCGGCTCAAGCAGTACCGGAGTCGCTTTGCGCATACCATCTTTAAAGCCCATGGAGGCCGCCATCTTGAACGCGTTTTCGTTCGAATCCACATCGTGATACGAACCGAAATGCAACGTCACCTTCACGTCCACAATCGGATAGCCAGCCAACACACCAGCAGGCAACGTTTCGCGCAGCCCTTTTTCGACTGCAGGAATATATTCACGCGGCACAACACCGCCTTTGATGGCATCGACGAACTCAAAACCCTTGCCGACTTCGTTAGGCTCAACCTTCAGGACGACGTGACCGTATTGACCACGACCGCCTGATTGCTTGACGAATTTACCTTCGGCATTTTCGACCGTGCCACGAATGGTTTCGCGATATGCAACTTGCGGCTTGCCGACTGTCGCCTCAACACCAAATTCGCGCCGCATACGATCAACAATAATTTCGAGGTGCAATTCGCCCATGCCGGAGATGATGGTCTGGCCTGATTCTTCGTCCGTACGAACGCGGAAAGATGGATCTTCCTGCGCCAGACGGCTCAATGCCATACCCATTTTTTCCTGGTCAACCTTGGTCTTCGGTTCAACGGCCTGCGAAATCACCGGCTCGGGGAATACCATGCGCTCAAGCGTGACGATAGCGTCCGGATCGCACAGCGTCTCACCGGTCGTGACATCTTTCATACCGATACAAGCTGCGATGTCGCCCGCGCGAATTTCGTCGATTTCGACGCGATTGTTCGCGTGCATCTGCACGATACGACCGATACGATCTTTCTTGCCACGCACCGGGTTGTAAACAGTGTCGCCCTTCGACAAAACGCCCGAATAAACACGTACGAATGTCAATTGCCCGACGAACGGATCCGTCATCAGCTTGAATGCCAATGCGGCAAATTTTTCGCTGTCATCCGCTCTACGCGTGATCGGCTCTTCATTCTCATCCATACCTCTGACCGGCGGAATGTCCGTCGGCGCCGGCATGTACTCGATGACCGCGTCCAGCATCGCCTGTACGCCTTTGTTTTTGAACGCAGAGCCACACAGCATCGGAACGATTTCACCTTTGATGGTGCGCTCACGAATACCAGCCTTGATTTCGTCTTCGGACAATTCACCGGTCTCGAGGTACTTGTTCATCAAGTCCTCGTTGGCTTCAGCCGCGCTCTCGACCATCTTGTTATGCCATTCCGCGCAGACTGCTTCCATTTCTGCGGGGATCGGACCATAGGTGAAGGTGACGCCTTTATCTTCTTCGCTCCAGATGATGGCTTTCATCTTGACCAAATCGACGAGGCCTTTGAAGTTCTCTTCGGCACCGATCGGCACTTGCAACGGGATAGGGTTCGCCTTCAAGCGCGCGCGCATCTGATCGTGCACTTTAAAGAAGTTGGCGCCGGTACGATCCATCTTGTTTACGAACGCCAAACGCGGCACTTTATATTTGTTCGCCTGACGCCACACGGTTTCGGACTGGGGCTGTACACCGCCAACCGCGCAATACACCATGCACGCGCCGTCAAGCACACGCATGGAGCGCTCGACTTCAATAGTAAAGTCGACGTGGCCCGGGGTATCGATAATGTTGATGCGATGCTCCTGGAAGGTGCCCGCCATACCCTTCCAGAAACAGGTCGTCGCTGCAGACGTAATCGTGATGCCGCGCTCTTGTTCCTGCTCCATCCAATCCATGGTGGCCGCGCCATCATGAACTTCACCAATTTTGTGGTTTACGCCGGTGTAAAACAGGATGCGTTCGGTGGTCGTGGTTTTACCTGCGTCGATGTGCGCAGAAATACCAATGTTGCGATAGCGTTCAATGGGGGTCTTGCGAGCCACGGTAATGCCCTTCCCGGGTTTGTCCCGACAGCCCCGCTTACCTTAAGAGGGCTGCGGAGCAAAATTCAAAAACTAGAAGCGATAGTGAGCGAATGCTTTGTTCGCTTCAGCCATGCGGTGTACTTCTTCGCGCTTCTTGATCGCAGAACCACGACCTTCGGCGGCATCCATCAATTCGCCAGCGAGGCGGGCACCCATCGACTTCTCGCCACGTTTTCTTGCTGCTTCGCGAATCCAGCGCATCGAAAGCGCGGTACGGCGCACCGGACGCACTTCAACCGGCACCTGATAATTAGCACCGCCAACGCGACGCGACTTTACTTCCACCATCGGACGAACCGCATTGATGGCGGCAATAAAGACTTCAACTGCGTCTTTGCCAGACTTCTTCTGGATCTGATCCAATGCACGATAAATAATCTGTTCAGCAACAGATTTCTTGCCGGCTTTCATCAACACATTGACAAACTTGGCGATTTCCGTGCTTTTGAACTTCGGATCCGGCAAGATTTCGCGTTTGGGGACTTCGCGACGACGAGGCATGATTTTTTCCTGTTAATTCGAAATATGGTTGGCGAAACGCTTGCTTTACTTGGCTTTGGCCGCGCCTGCTTTTGGCATCTTTGTGCCGTACTTGGACCGCGATTGCTTGCGATCTTTCACGCCAGCCGTATCCAGCGAGCCGCGCACAGTGTGATAGCGAACGCCAGGCAAGTCTTTTACGCGACCGCCACGGATCAGCACAACCGAGTGCTCTTGCAGGTTGTGGCCTTCGCCACCGATATATGAAATGACTTCGAAGCCATTAGTAAGGCGAACTTTGCACACTTTCCGCAAGGCCGAATTCGGCTTTTTTGGCGTCGTGGTGTACACGCGCGTGCAAACACCGCGTTTTTGCGGGCAATTTTGCATTGCCGGCACTTTGCTCTTGGCTTTGATTTTCGTCCGCGGTTTGCGCAGAAGTTGATTAATGGTAGGCATGTTGTATCCGCTCAATTCTTACTATGGCTAAATTGTTTCCTGCTCGAGGCTGCCAATCGTCCGGCAACGTCGGGTTCATTTACAGGTTTGTAACCCTACTAACGCAGGGGGTTTAACCCTGCCCCGTTTCGCGCTCTCAAATTCGGGAACCACAATACGGAAAAGCCTTCGATTATATGAAAGAATCGCCCCGACTGTCAACCAGCCGGGGCGATCTACAGTCCAATGTCAGGCAACCTGCTCTTCAGCCGCAGGTGTCTCGATTTCATCAAACCCGAACGTTACGCCGCTCGATTGCTGTACGCGCAAGGCACTTTTCTTGCGCGCGCGATGAAACGCGAGGCCTGTACCCGCTGGGATCAGACGACCTACAATTACGTTCTCCTTCAGACCACGCAAATCGTCTCGCTTGCCCATGATCGCGGCTTCGGTAAGAACGCGGGTTGTTTCCTGGAAAGATGCAGCGGAAATGAAGGAGTCCGTAGACAGCGACGCCTTGGTGATCCCGAGCAGATTGTAATGATAGATCGCGGGCTTTTTGCCTTCCTTGAGCACACGGTCATTTTCACCCAGCACATCCGCACGTTCGACCTGCTCACCCTGAATGAAACGGGTGTCGCCGTTGTCGACAATGGAAACGCGGCGCAGCATCTGACGCACAATAACTTCAATGTGCTTGTCATTAATCTTCACGCCCTGTAAGCGATAAACATCCTGAACTTCGTCAGTGATGTAGCGAGCCAGTGCTTCCATGCCCTGCAAGCGCAGGATGTCATGCGGATCAGACGGACCATCAACAATCGTCTCGCCTTTATTTACCACTTGGCCATCGTGCGCCGTGACGTGCTTGTCCTTCGGAATCAGGTACTCATGAGCAATACCGTCAAAGTCGGTGATGACCAGACGCTGTTTGCCCTTGGTGTCCTTACCGAAAGAAACCGTACCCGTGATTTCAGCCAACAAGCCGGCGTCTTTGGGTGAACGGGCTTCGAACAACTCGGCCACGCGTGGCAGACCACCGGTAATGTCGCGGGTCTTGGACGATTCCTGCGGAATACGCGCCATCACTTCGCCCACGCCTACCTGCTGCCCATTCTTCACGGTAATAATTGCGCCGATCTGAAAGGTGATATTTACGGGGGTATCGGAATTTGCCTGCTTGATATCCTTGCCTTTGGCATCGATCAGTTTCACCGCCGGACGCAGACCCTTGCTGACTGCCGTACCGCGACGTTTCGGATCAATCACGACGAGGCTCGAAAGACCCGTGGTGTCGTCGATCTGCTTGGCCACCGTGACACCCTCTTCGATGTTGTCGAAACGAACTTCGCCAGCATACTCAGTGACGATCGGACGGGTATGGGGATCCCAGTTAGCCAGGTTCTGGCCCGCTTTAATCTTGCTGCCCTCCTTGACCGAAAGGGTCGCGCCATACGGCACTTTGTGGCGTTCACGTTCACGACCGTTTTCTTCCGTGATAATGATTTCGCCACTACGTGCAATAACAATAAGTTCGCCGCGCGCATTGGTAACGTAGCGCATCGCTGGCGTCAATCGCGCAACACCAGAAGATTTGGCTTCCACGCTCGATGCCACTGCAGTACGCGACGCTGCGCCACCGATATGGAAGGTACGCATCGTCAACTGCGTGCCTGGTTCACCGATCGACTGCGCGGCAATCACACCTACCGCTTCGCCGACGTTTACCAGCACACCGCGACCTAGATCGCGGCCATAACACTTGGCACAGAGCCCGAAACGGGTGTCGCAAGTGAGCGGCGTACGGACCTTGACCTCGTCAATACCCGCAGCATCAATTGCATCGACCATATCTTCGTCAAGCAACTCACCTGCCTTGATAATCGTGTTCCCCGTGTCGGGGTGGATGGCATCAACAACAACAACGCGACCAAGAATGCGTTCACGCAAGGCTTCGATGACTTCGCCACCTTCAACCAGCGCCTTAACAGCAAGGCCGTTGGTCGTGCCGCAATCGTCTTCGGTCACTACCAGATCCTGGGTGACATCGACGAGGCGGCGCGTGAGATAGCCTGAGTTTGCTGTCTTCAACGCGGTATCAGCAAGGCCTTTACGCGCGCCGTGGGTCGAGATGAAGTACTGCAGCACATTCAGACCTTCGCGGAAGTTTGCGGTGATCGGTGTTTCGATGATTGAGCCGTCCGGCTTTGCCATCAAACCGCGCATACCTGCCAATTGGCGAATTTGCGCAGCCGAACCGCGTGCACCGGAGTCTGCCATCATGTAAATCGCGTTGAAGGACTCTTGCGTCGTCACCTTGCCGTCACGGGTCGTGACCGGTTCGGAACCCAACTGCTCCATCATGGCCTTGGCTACCTGGTCGCCAGCGCGGCCCCAAATATCGACGACCTTGTTGTAGCGCTCGCCCTGCGTAACGAGACCGGAGGTGTACTGCTTTTCGATCTCTTTTACTTCATGCTCAGCAGCACTAATGATTTCTTTTTTCTGCGGTGGCACCAGCATGTCGTCAATCGATATCGACAGACCGGCGCGGGTCGCATAGGTAAATCCGGTGTACATCAGCTGATCGGTGAAGATGACCGTTTCACGAATGCCGCAACGACGAAATGCGGCATTGATGAGTTTGGAAATTTCTTTCTTCTTCAAGGTTTTGTTGATGTACGGGAATGACAATCCCTTTGGCAGTATTTCTGACAGGATAGCGCGACCGACGGTTGTCTCGTAGCGCTTCACTCGCGAGATGATTTCGCCTTTTTCGTCCTTGTCAGTTTCCTTGATGCGAACCGTGATTTTTGCGTTCAGTGACACTTCGCCGCAATCGTACGCCCGTTGCGCTTCAGCCACGTTGACGAACAACGAGCCTTCGCCCTTTGCGGCCACGCGTTCGCGTGTCATGTAGTACAGACCCAGCACGATATCCTGCGAAGGAACGATCGACGGCTCACCCGACGCCGGGAACAACACGTTGTTTGATGCGAGCATCAAGGTACGGCATTCCATCTGCGCTTCGAGCGAGATCGGCACGTGTACCGCCATTTGGTCGCCGTCAAAGTCGGCGTTGAACGCCGCACAAACGAGCGGATGCAACTGGATCGCCTTACCCTCAATCAGAACTGGCTCGAACGCCTGAATACCAAGACGATGCAGCGTCGGCGCGCGGTTCAGCATAATCGGGTGTTCGCGGATGACATCTTCGAGAATATCCCAGACCAGCGGCTCTTCGGCCTCCACCATTTTCTTGGCGGCTTTGATGGTGGTTGCAGCGCCCAGCACTTCCAGCTTGTGGAAAATGAATGGCTTGAACAACTCCAGCGCCATTTTCTTCGGCAGTCCACATTGATGAAGCTTCAGCGTCGGGCCAACCACGATCACAGAACGACCGGAGTAGTCGACACGCTTGCCGAGCAAATTCTGACGGAAACGACCCGACTTGCCCTTGATCATGTCAGCCAATGATTTCAGTGCGCGCTTGTTGGCGCCCGTCATGGCCTTACCGCGACGGCCGTTATCGAGTAACGAGTCGACGGCTTCCTGCAACATGCGCTTTTCATTGCGCACAATGATTTCCGGCGCCTTCAATTCCAGCAAGCGCTTCAGGCGATTGTTGCGGTTGATGACGCGGCGATAAAGGTCATTCAGGTCGGAGGTCGCAAAACGACCGCCGTCCAGCGGCACCAGCGGACGCAAATCCGGTGGCAACACTGGCAGCACTTCCAACACCATCCAGTCGGGTTTGATACCTGATTTTGAGAAAGCCTCCAATACCTTCAGGCGCTTGGAAATTTTCTTGATCTTCGCTTCGGATCCGGTGTTGCCGAAATCCTTGCGCAACTGTTCCATTTCGTGCGGCAGATCGAGCTTGCGCAACAATTCGCGGATACCTTCAGCACCCATTGCAGCGTGGAAATCGTCGCCGTACTCTTCCACCTTGGCGAGATAATCATCCTCGGTGAGGAGCTGACATTTGTTCAGCGGGGTCATACCCGGATCGGTAACGACGAATGCTTCGAAATACAACACGCGTTCGATATCGCGAAGCGTCATGTCGAGCACCATTCCCAAGCGACTCGGCAAAGACTTCAGGAACCAGATATGTGCGGTCGGCGATGCTAGTTCGATATGGCCCATGCGTTCACGGCGCACTTTCGACAACGTAACTTCAACGCCACATTTTTCACAGATCACGCCACGATGCTTGAGACGCTTGTACTTGCCGCACAAACATTCGTAATCCTTGATCGGTCCGAAAATCTTCGCGCAGAACAGGCCATCGCGTTCAGGCTTGAACGTGCGGTAGTTGATCGTCTCAGGCTTCTTTACTTCGCCATAAGACCACGAACGAATCTTGTCCGGACCAGCCAAACCGATCTTGATCGCATCAAATTCTTCTTCGTGCGTAACTTGCTTGAATAAGTCGAGTAGAGCTTTCATTATTTCTCCAGATGTCTGATTGGAATGCTGTTGTTTGTGACGACTAACGCGTCACCTCAATAGCGCTCCAGATCAATATCGATGGCCAGCGAACGGATCTCTTTGACCAGCACGTTGAACGATTCGGGCATGCCCGCATCTATCTTGTGCTCGCCCTTGACGATGCTCTCGTAAACCTTGGTACGACCCGAGGTATCGTCCGACTTGACGGTAAGCATTTCCTGCAACGTGTAAGCGGCACCGTAAGCTTCGAGTGCCCATACCTCCATCTCGCCGAATCGTTGGCCGCCGAACTGTGCCTTGCCGCCCAATGGCTGCTGCGTAACGAGCGAATAGGGACCGGTCGAACGTGCATGCATCTTGTCGTCCACCAAGTGGTGCAACTTCAAAATATGCATATAGCCAATCGTGACATCACGCTCAAACGGTTCGCCGCTGCGGCCATCATGCAAAGTCGCCTGCGTCTTCGTCAGATTGAGTTTCAGGCGCTTAGCCGTTTCTTCGTCGTATGCCAGATCAAGCATCATACGAATTTCTGATTCCGCCGCACCGTCAAACACCGGCGTTGCAAATGGCACGCCGCGCGTCAGGTTTTTCGACAAAGTGATAATTTCGTCGTCGGACAACTGACTCAGATCTTCCTTCTTGCCGCTGGTGTTGTACACCTTGTCGAGGAATTTTCGCAGCTTGGTGACGCTGTCGTTGGCCTTCACCATCTCGCCAATTTTCAGGCCCAGACCCTTGGCCGCCCAGCCCAGATGCGTTTCCAGAATCTGGCCAACGTTCATACGCGATGGCACGCCCAACGGGTTCAACACGATATCCATCGGCGTACCGTCAGCCATGAATGGCATATCTTCCACCGGGACGATTTTCGAGATCACACCCTTGTTACCATGACGGCCGGCCATCTTGTCACCTGGCTGCAAACGACGCTTAACGGCCACATACACTTTGACCATCTTCTGTACGCCAGGTGGCAGCTCATCACCCTGAGTGAGTTTACGTTTCTTCTCGTCAAACGCCTTGTCGAACTCCTTGCGGGTCAGATCGAGTGCCTCTTTTTGTGATTCCAACTGGCGTGCGTCATCGTCATCTGTCAGACGGATATCGAACCAGTCGTGGCGCGGCAGATCTTCCAGATAAGCCTTGGTGATCTTGGTGCCTTTGGTAATCTTTTTCGGACCACCCTTGGCAATTTTGCCCGCCAGCATTTTTTCGATACGCTGGAACAAATCATCCTCAACGATGCGTAACTGATCAGCCAAGTCCTTCTTGTAATCTTTGAGTTGGTCGTCGACGATTTGTTGCGCACGCTTGTCGCGCACAATGCCTTCGCGCGTGAAGACCTGCACATCGATTACGATGCCGGAAATGCCCGACTGAACGCGCAAGGACGTATCTTTCACATCGGAAGCTTTCTCGCCGAAGATTGCGCGCAGCAGTTTTTCTTCCGGCGTAAGCTGGGTTTCGCCTTTTGGCGTTACCTTGCCGACCAATACGTCGCCAGCCTCCACTTCAGCACCGATATATACAATACCCGACTCATCCAATCGGCCCAGCATGCGCTCGGACAAATTGGAAATATCGCGGGTAATTTCTTCTGGTCCCAACTTGGTGTCGCGCGCGACCACCGACAATTCCTCAATGTGAATCGAGGTGTAGCGGTCTTCCGCAACGATGCGCTCGGAGATCAGGATCGAATCTTCGAAGTTGTAGCCGTTCCACGGCATAAATGCGACCAGCAGATTCTGTCCCAGCGCCAGCTCGCCCATATCGGTCGAAGCACCATCGGCAATCACGTCGGACTTAGCGATGATGTCACCGACTTTTACCAGCGGCCGATGATTGATGTTGGTGTTCTGGTTGGAGCGTACGTACTTCACGAGGTTGTAAATATCAACACCCGCTTCACCCTGCTGGGTTTCGTTGTCGTTGACACGCACGACCACACGCCCGGCATCGACAAAGTCAACTCGACCGCCACGGCGCGCCATTACGGCAGTTCCGGAGTCCATCGCAACGGTACGCTCGATACCCGTACCCACCAACGATTTCTCGGCACGCAGGCAAGGCACCGCCTGGCGCTGCATGTTCGAGCCCATCAATGCGCGGTTCGCGTCATCGTGCTCCAGGAACGGAATCAACGAGGCAGCAACCGATACGATCTGGGCAGGCGCCACATCGATGTATTCGATCTTGTCAGGCGAGGACAGCATGAATTCGTTGTGATTGCGACACGAAACCAGCTCATCGACAAAGCGGCCGGATTTGTCCGTCTCGGCATTCGCCTGAGCGATCACATATTTGCCTTCTTCGATTGCCGACAGATATTCGATGTCACCGTCGACTTTACCGTTACTGACTTTGCGATACGGCGTTTCGATGAAGCCATAATCATTCACGCGCGCGTACAAGGCGAGCGAGTTGATCAGGCCGATATTCGGGCCTTCGGGCGTCTCGATCGGGCACACGCGACCGTAGTGGGTCGGATGGACGTCACGTACTTCAAAGCCGGCGCGCTCACGCGTCAAACCACCAGGCCCTAACGCCGATACGCGACGCTTGTGGGTGATTTCAGACAGCGGATTGGTTTGGTCCATGAACTGCGAAAGCTGGCTGGAGCCGAAGAACTCCTTGATCGCAGCCGAAACAGGTTTGGCGTTGATCAAATCGTGCGGCATCAAGTTTTCGCTCTCAGCTTGCGAGAGGCGTTCACGCACCGCGCGCTCAACGCGCACGAGACCGGATCGGAACTGGTTTTCGGCCAACTCACCCACGGAACGAACGCGACGATTACCAAGGTGATCGATATCGTCAATCGCACCGCGACCATTGCGCAGCTCAACAAGAATCTTGATGACGGCAACGATGTCTTCGGTAGACAACGTCATGGCACCAGTGAGTTCTTCGCGACCCACACGGCGGTTGAACTTCATGCGACCGACAGCGGAAAGGTCGTAGCGATCTTCGGAAAAGAACAATGCATTGAACAGCGTGTTCACTGCATCTTCAGTCGGCGGCTCGCCTGGACGCATCATGCGATAGATCGCCACTTTGGCATTCAACGCGTCAACGGTCTCATCGATACGCAATGTCGAGGAGATATACGCACCTTGATCGAGATCGTTGGTGTAGATCGTATATATCGTTTCCACACCGGCGTCGATCAACTTGCGAAGTGACACTTCCGTCAATTCTTCGTTGGCGTTGGCGACGAATTCGCCCGTCTCGGTATTAACGATGTTGGTTGCCAGCACGCGTCCGAGTAGATATTCATCATTCACGGCCAGGCGCTTCATTTTTGCCGCTTCGATATCGCGGATATGCTTGGCGGTAATGCGTTTGTCTTTCTGAACGATTACCTTGCCATCTTTGGAAAGGATGTCGAACTTGGCAATCTCGCCTTTCATGCGATCAGCGACCAGTTCGAGTTCAATCTCACCTTTTTTGGAGACGTGAAACTCGTCGAATACGAAGAACTCGCGCAGAATTTGATCCGGCGAATAGCCGAGTGCCTTCAGCAGAATCGTCACTGGCATTTTGCGGCGACGGTCAACGCGGAAATACAAGTAGTCTTTAGGATCGAATTCGAAATCGAGCCATGAGCCACGGTAGGGAATAACGCGCGCTGAAAACAGCAGCTTGCCCGATGAGTGGGTCTTGCCGCGATCGTGCTCAAAAAACACGCCCGGTGACCGGTGCAACTGCGACACAATTACGCGCTCGGTACCGTTGATGACAAACGACCCGTTAGCCGTCATGAGCGGAATTTCGCCCATGTAAACTTCCTGCTCCTTCAATTCCTTCACTGTCGGCTTGGAGGCCTCGCGATCCATGATCACCAGGCGCACTTTGGCACGTAGTGGGGACGCATACGTAAGACCGCGTTGCTGACATTCCAGCACATCAAACGGTGGCTGGCCGAGTTGATAGCTCACATATTCGAGACGCGCAAACTGGTTATGGCTCACGATCGGAAAAACCGAGGTGAACGCAGATTGCAGGCCTTGATTGTTGCGCTTGGCAACGGCGACCTCGGCCTGCAGGAATTCGGCGTACGAATTCAGCTGTGTGGCCAGCAGGAAAGGAATGTCGAGAACACTGGCGCGTTTTGCAAAACTCTTGCGAATGCGCTTTTTCTCGGTGTAGGTATAGCTGGAAGGCACGGCGTGGGGCATATTCTCTCCGAACGTTGAAAGGAGTCGCGAGCAGACGCTCGCGTCAATGTTCATCGACTGGCGTTATCGATGAATTGATAACGTCAAGTAAGGCGAGGGGCCGCTACCCCTCTATGGCTGACAGCAATGGAAACATTGCCCGACCAAACTAGTCTTCTGCAGTCGTTTCAGAAGACAAAGCAAAACGTGTTGCTGACGCTATCGTTTTGCTTTGGCATCTAATTTACTAAACCCAAGCATTGGCGAGACTTCCCGAGCATTTATGCCCTGCAGTCCGCACAGATACTGGTGCTTGCCACTTTACAACTTAGGAACCAGCTCCCGCAGCGGGATTACCGTGCGGGAGCGATTCCAGATACCTCAGGCTGCTATTACTTCGCTTCGGCTTTCGCACCAGCGTCGGTGAGCTTCTTGATGATTGCATCGGAGTCAGCTTTATTGACACCTTCTTTAACCGCTTTAGGTGCACCTTCAACCAGCGCCTTTGCTTCCGCCAAACCAAGACCGGTAATCTCGCGAACTGCCTTGATCACGTTGATCTTGTTTGCGCCGAATTCAAGCAACATCACATTGAATTCAGTCTTCTCTTCAACTACCGCAGCAGCTGCGCCACCACCAGCAGCAGGAGCCGCCATTGAAGCGGCAGATACACCGAACTTCTCTTCGATTGCTTTGACCAGATCGTTGAGGTCCATGACTGACATGGCGTCAAGCGAAGTCAGAAATGCGTCTTTATCGAATGCCATTTTGAATTTCCTTTGAAAAAGTTAAGTTGTGACGAGTACGCGGTTGCGGGCAGATAACCCTACGCCGCAACGCCTTCGGATTTTTTCGCAGCGATTGCCGAAATCACGCGCGCCAGACCGGAAACCGGTGACTGCATGAGACCAAGCAATTGCGCCAGCAGCACTTCTTTGGACGGAATATTGGCCAACGTTTGCACGCCTGCCTTGTCCAAAATCTTGCCACCGTAAGCGCCTGCGGTGATCGCAAACTTTTCATTGCCCTTGGCGAAATCACTAACGACTTTCGCGGCCGATACGGCATCTACTGAAAAGCTATAAATCAACGGACCGACCATCTTGTCAGCGGCAACCTCGAAAGGCGTGCCGACAACGGCGCGACGGGCCAGCGTGTTCTTGAGAACGCGCATGTAAACACCCTTGGCGCGCGCATCACTGCGCAATTTGGTCAATTGAGCCACCGAAGTACCGCGATACTCTGCGAGCACCATCGTCTGGGCCTTTGCCACTTGCGCGGCAACTTCCGAGACGACTTCTTTCTTACCATCCAGATTCAAACTCACGTTTGATCTCCTTTACGTTAATGATCGAATGCATCAAGCGATGCACTCAAACACACAGCGACCTTGCTTCGGAGATCGGTGTCGGTATTTTCATGCCGACGTGTCGAAATCTTTGCTGGGACCGCCATCTGCGTAGGACGACATCTCCATCAATTAAATCGCGAGCAACAGTATTGCCGTTACTCCCGATTCCTACGGTCTTTGACAACCCTCCTGACTCAACGAGTTGAACCAGGAGGCCCAAAGAACTGCCCCCGCCAATCACACCGGCGAGGGACTTTAATTTTTACTGCTGCTGTTGTGCGCTTGCTGAAAATGCGGACGTATCCAGACGCACGCCGACACCCATTGTCGAAGAAACGGATACCTTTTTCAGGTAGATTCCCTTTGACGTGGCGGGTTTGGATTTGTTCACCGCACCAATCAAAATAGCCAGATTTTCTGTCAGCGCATCGATCGGAAACGAAGCGCGACCAATCGTGCATTGCACGATGCCGCCTTTGTCCGCGCGATATTGCACCTGACCCGCCTTGGCGTTCTTTACCGCTTGCTCGACGTTTGGCGTAACAGTGCCGACCTTCGGATTTGGCATCAAGCCGCGCGGACCCAGAATTTGCCCCAACGCACCAACCACACGCATCGCGTCTGGCGTGGCGATGACGACGTCGAAGTCCATGAAGCCGCCTTTGATCTTCTCTGCCAAATCTTCGAACCCGACGATATCAGCACCAGCGTCGGTTGCCTTCTTCGCATTGTCGCCTTGCGCAAACACGGCAACGCGCACGTTTTTGCCCGTGCCGCGCGGCAATACGACAGAGCCGCGAACGGCCTGGTCGGATTTCTTTGCATCGATCCCGAGATTGATCGCAACATCGACGGATTCATCAAACTTGGCAGTAGCCGTTTTCTTGATGATTTCCAGCGCGTCTGCGACTGCATAATTTTTGTCGCGGTCCACCAGCCCGGTGAACGCTTTTTGACGTTTAGTCACGATAGTCATTATCGAACCCCTTCCACTTCAATACCCATTGAACGCGCACTTCCGGCAATGGTGCGCACCGCTGCATCCATATCGGCTGCAGTCAGATCGGGCATCTTGGTTTTTGCAATTTCTTCAGCCTGAGCACGCGTCAGTTTGCCGACCTTGTCGGACTGTGGCGTCTTGCTGCCCTTTTCAATCTTGGCGGCTTTCTTGATCAGGATTGACGCCGGTGGCGTCTTCATGATGAAGGTGAATGATTTATCCGCAAATGCGGTAATTACTACAGGAATCGGCAAGCCGGGTTCCATTTTCTGCGTTTGCGCGTTGAACGCTTTGCAGAATTCCATGATGTTCAAACCACGCTGACCCAGCGCGGGACCGATCGGCGGCGAAGGATTCGCCTTTCCGGCCGGCACTTGCAGCTTGATATAGCCTATAACTTTCTTTGCCACGTTTATCTCCTTGGGTGGTAGCGAACACCGGTTTTACGGCGCTCTCCCCTCAAATTCACAATCACTTCAAAACAAACAGATGCGGGCGGATTGCAAACCAACACTGCCGAAAACAATTTCTGCGAACTGTTACTGCTTTTCAACCTGCGCGAAATCCAGTTCCACCGGCGTTGAACGGCCAAAAATCAGAACTGACACGCGAATTTTCGATTTGTCGTAATTCACATCTTCAACGTTGCCGTTGAAATCGGTGAACGGGCCATCCTTGACCCGGACGTTCTCACCGACCTCAAACAACACCTTCGGTTTCGGCTTCTCGACACCCTCTTTTACTTGATTGAGAATGTTATCGACTTCTTTTTGCGAAATCGGCGACGGCTTGTTCGCCGTACCACCGATAAAGCCGGTAACCTTTGGCGTGCTTTTTACCAAGTGCCAGGTTTCATCCGTCATTTCCATTTGTACGAGGATGTAACCGGGGAAAAAACGCCGCTCTGAAAGCGATTTCGCACCGCTCTTCATCTCGACCACCTCTTCCGTCGGCACCAGAACATCGCCAAATTTATCGGCCATGCCTGAACGCTTGATGCGTTCAATCAATGCCGCCTGAATGCTCTTTTCCTGCCCCGAGTAAGCGTGAACAACGTACCAACGCATTATTTACGCTCCACCGATCAATTTGGTAACGCCGAGCGTAAGGCTCCAATCCACCACCCACAAAAACAGGGCCATCACGAATACAAAAACAAAAATCACACCCGTCGACTGCATGGTTTCCTTGCGGGTCGGCCAGACAACTTTTTTGGCCTCTTCAATGGATTCCTTTGCGTACTGCACAAACTCCCGACCCGGTTCGGTAAACCAGGCGATTGCACCTGCGACGATAAAGCAGCCGAACATCGCACCCAAACGAGCGATGGTGGGCTTATCCGACAATACGGAAAACAACACAACGCCAGCTATGACGAGCAATATGGCAACTGCGATTTGAATTTTGTCTTTCATGCTTCTCTTTTTCTTGCCGTTTTAAGGGCTAAATTCCGAGCGAATTTCAATTTCTTGCCCATCCACCACTTCACGGTCATTCAAGTTAACAGCAGCAACTTGATTGGCAGGCCAAGAGGGCCT
>JANYFH010000366.1 GCA_025362705.1 Betaproteobacteria bacterium | reverse complement strand
AAGTGAAGCCTTGCGGCTGAACCAGCGTTGATGAGAAGCTTGAGCAAATAATTCTGAATGGAGTAAGTGTGATGAACATTAATCTGATTTTAATGCGTGGCCTTTTCTTCGCAGCGGTTGCGTCCATTTGCATGTGGGCAGAAGCGGCGCCTACGCTGCTGCTACGACAGCCCAGCATTTCGCGCGACCATATCGCCTTCGTCTACGCGGGCGACATCTGGGTGGCCAACCGGGAGGGGCAGAATCCGGTGCGGTTGACCTCGCACCCTGCGGATGAATTTGCGCCGGTGTTTTCACCCGACGGAAAGTGGATTGCGTATTCGGCGCGATACGACGGCAATACCGACGTCTATGTGATTTCCGTTGAAGGCGGCCAGCCGAAACGGCTGACCTGGCATGCGAGTACCGACACCGTTAGCGGCTGGAGTGCAGATGGCAAACGCGTGCTGTTTGCTTCTCCTCGTGAAATCGGCAGTGGCCGCAGTAACCAGTTGTACGAAGTCTCTGTTGATGGCGGCTTCGAGAAAAAAGTGATGGAAGCGCAAGCCTTTGAAGGGGTTTGGTCCAGGGACGGCAAGCGTATCGCCTATCGTCCCTATCGCGCTGCCAATTCCGGTGCCAGCGGCTGGCGCCAGCACCGCGGCGGCAGCACACCACCCATTTGGATTATCGACCCGGCGACCAATACGCTGGAAAAAATTCCGCACGTGAATGCATCCGATACCAATCCCATGTGGATTGGCGACGATGTTGTGTTCATTTCTGATCGCAACGACGGCGCGGCGAATCTGTTTATTTATGAGAGCAAGACTAAGGCTGTGCGCCAATTGACCAGGGAAACGGTTTGGGATGTACACAGTGCCGGCGCGTTCGGCAACACGGTGGTATATGAAGTCGGCGGCAAGCTTAAAGAACTGGATGTTGCAACGAGCCGTATTCGCGATCTTCCCGTCACCATCGCCGCGCAGGCAATCCAGACGCGAACACAGTGGAAGGACGCGAGCAGCAACATGACATCGGCGCGCCTTTCAGCGACCGGTAAGCGCGTGGTCGTCAGTGCGCGTGGCGATGTATTCACCGTGCCGGTCAAGGATGGCTCTGTGCGTAACCTCACGCAAACTTCCGGCGTGCGCGAAAAAGACGCGATGTGGAGTCCGGACGGCAAGCAGGTTGCCTACATTTCCGATGCTGGCATGCATCATTCTCTGGTGTTGCGCGATCAGGCAGGTCTGGACAAATCGCAGACGCTCGACCTCGGCAAGAGTGGTTATTTCACCTTGCTGGCATGGGCACCGGACGGCAAGACCATTGTGTATCAGGACAATCACCTGAACCTGTATGCGATCACGATCAGCACCGGCGCCGTCAAGCTGATCGACAATCGCAAGCGTCGCGGCGCATTCATCGTTTCGATTTCTCCTGACAGTCGCTGGCTGGCGTATACGGTGGCTGCCGAGAATTTTTTTAATCAGATCCGCATTCACGATTTCGCAACCGGCAAGAGCGTCACGGTGACTGATGGTCTCAGCAACGCGGATAACCCCGTATTTGGCGGTAGCGACTATCTGTATTTCACAGCATCGATTAATGCAGGGCCGTCGCTGGTTGGGCTCGACATGTCGTCGCAGGAGCGGCCGGTGCGCGACGGCATTTACGCGATGGTGTTGAGTGCTGAGGGCAAGTCACCGATGGAGCCGAAAACCGGTGATGAAGAAGACAAGAAAGATCCGCCCAAGGATGGCCCGAAGGACGGCGCCAAGCCTGATGGCATACCCAAAACCGATGCGAGCACAGATGACAGGGCCAAACCCGATGCGGCTAAACCTGTAGCGTCCGCGAAGCCACCGAAAGCAGTGCGCATTGATTTCGACGGAATTGGCCAACGCATCGTTGCACTGCCGCTCTCCGAACGCAATTACGATTCACTGGCTGTCGCGTCCGACGGCGCATTGTTTTACCTTGAGCGCAGGCAACCCGGCAACAGCAACGACCCACCGGAACCGGAATCTACCGGCAATGGCGAGTTGTATCGATTTAGTTTCGAAGATCGCAAAACCCGCGCGTTGAAAGCGGGTGTAGCCAACTTCAGCATTAGTGCTGACGGCAAGAAAATGCTGCTGCAATACGCAAAGGGCAAACTCGAAATTACCGACGCGACCGATAAATTCGACGCCAAGCCAATCGATCTTGCGCAGCTAGGCATGACGATCAATCCGCAGGAAGAATGGCAGCAGATTTTTGATGAAACGTGGTGGATGGAGAAAGAATTTTTCTACGACGCAAATCTGCACGGCATTGACTGGAACGCGATTCGTGCCCGCTACCAGCCACTGCTCAAACACGTGCAGCGGCGCGAAGACCTGAATGATTTGCTGGCGGAGATGATCGGTGAGTTGCAGGTTGGGCACAATCGGGTGGGCGGCGGCGACGTCCATCGCGAACGACCGGCCGCCGCAGGGCTGCTGGGGGCAGATTTCACCGTCGATAACGACCACTATCGCATCAAGACTATCTACGCCGGTGACCGCTGGAATCCGTTCATGAAAGCACCATTGGCGGTGCCGGGTCTTGGCGTTAAAGAAGGCGACTATATTCTTGCGGTCAATGGAAGGCCGGTGAGCGCGCAGCAAAATCTTTACGCGTTTTTGGAGAACACCGTCGGCAAGCAGGTAAGCCTCACAGTTGGCAGCGACGCGACCGGCAAAGGTTCGCACAACATCGTTGTTCAGCCGATTGCGAATGAAGCATCGCTGCGGCAATGGAACTGGATCGAAAAAAACCGTCAGTACGTCGATAAGGTGTCGGGCGGCAAAGTCGCTTACGTTTATTTGCCCGATACCGGCGGTGATGGATTCAAGCATTTCAACCGCATGTTCTTTGCGCAAGTCGAAAAAGCTGCCGTCATTGTCGATGATCGCCGCAACAGTGGCGGGCAGGCGGCGAACTACGTTACCGATGTATTGAGCAGGCAATATCTGGCAGGCTGGAAAGACCGCGACGGGATGCTGTTTGAAACACCGGGCGGCGCGATTTACGGCCCCAAAGTGATGCTCATCGATCAGGACGCAGGCTCAGGCGGAGACTTCCTGCCCTATGCCTTTAAACGCATGGGTCTGGGACCCTTGATCGGCACGCGAACCTGGGGCGGGCTGATCGGCATTTCGGCCAATCCCAATCTCATCGACGGCGGCGCGCTGGTCGTGCCGTTTTTCCGGTTTTTCACGCCGGAACGCGAATGGCGCGTAGAGAACGAAGGCGTCGCACCGGATATGGAGGTCGAACTGGATCCAACAGCGGTGAATCAGGGACGCGATACGCAACTGGATGCCGCGCTTAAATCGGTGATGCAGCGGCTGCAAAGCGAGAAGCAAATCACGCGCAAAGTTGCGCCCTCGATGCCGACGCAGTTGGGCAAATAAAGCGTAAGTCTGCATTTGCACCAACGTCGCCGTTTGGTGTAAACGCAAGTACCGGTGCAGCTTTCCGGGTCTTTTTGACCTGGAAGGCTCGTCCATGCTCATTCCTTGTTATTTTCTGAGAGCTCAAAAAGGCGCATCAGCTGCGGAACCAATTCCGCACAAGCCTGAACTAAATCAAATCAGGTAACATGATTGTGCCTGGGTTTTAACGTGATTGGAGTCCGGTTTGCTCAACGCGCTAACTATCACCATTGCCGGTTTGATTCTGGTGCTCACCGGATGCGCCGCGGTGCCTGTTGCGCCCACTATCGCGGTGCCCGCGCAGGAATTGTGGCGGGATCAAGCCTTCAGTTACGATCCGGCGGCGATCACTATCCGCAAAGCAGATCTCTTCGCGCTCGACAAAGAACTCCAGACAACGCTTGATTCGTCGGGGATGAAGGCGGCCAATTTGCAGGCGCGTGTGGATTATTTGCTTACGCTTTTGTTCGGCCCCAAACGAACATCTTTTCCGTATGCCGGTGGCCAGTCGACGATCGGTGCCGTCACCTGGCGTACCAGGCGCGGCGATTGTCTTTCGCTAAGTGTGCTCGCGTATTCGATCGCCAAGGCCTTGAACCTGCCTGCGCAATTGCAGGACGTTCGTATCCAGCAATTTTATGATCGACACGGCAACGTCGATTTTATCGAGGGCCATATCAATTTATTGATCAAAAACGAAACCCGACCTTATCTATCGGCGGGCATGACCAACACCGGCAACGTGTTGATCGATTTCGAGCCGAAGACTGGCTGGATGCGCCCCGGAGTGGAGTTGTCGGAAGAAAACGTGCTCGCGCGTTACTACAACAATATCGCTGCGGAATACTTCGCAGCCGGAAACACAGCGCTGGCTTATGCGTGGTTCAAAGCGGCGATCCTTGCAGACCCAGGCTATTCGTCGACGTACAACAACCTTGCGCAACTCTACAAGCGCAGCGGCTTCGTCGATAGTGCTGAACGCCTGCTCGCGCACGCCATCGCACTCAACGGTAGCGACACCACGGCGATAAGGTCAATGCGTCAGTTGCTGGTCGTGCAGGGTCGTGACGCCGAGGCGGAAAAATACGTTCGTATCCTGCAGGCCGAGCAGGAAAGGGACCCGTATTATTGGCTCGGCATTGGCCTCAATTATCTGCGTGAGGAGAAGTATGCCAAGGCAGTGCGTGCACTCGAGCGGGCGGAAGCGCTGGCAGCGGGATTTGACGAAGTCCATCGCAACCTGGCAATCGCGTATTGGTACAACGGCGATAAACCCAACGCGAAAAAGCAGCTTGATATGCTCGCCTCACTGATCATGCCCGACAAGGTCGATGCGGGCTTTGCTGCGCTCAGCCGAAAAATCGGCAAGATGTAAATCGTTTCCCCGCGCGGATCCATACCAAAAATAAACAATCGCGTCTGACGTTTATTTATTCCGAGCCAAGGTCATCAAACAGCAGCACCGAAAAGGGCACCCACACCCGCAGTGATCGCCATCGCCAGCGCACCCCAGAAGGTGACACGCCACGCGCCGATCAGGGCGTTGGCACCGCCGACCCGCGCGGCAACAGCACCCAATATCGCGAGGAAAATGAGCGATGTTCCCGACACCCAGAAGATCAGGCCGTGCTCGGGCGATAACACCGTCACGGCCAGGGGCAAGGCCGCGCCGATGGCAAAGCTGGCGGCTGAGGCAAGCGCAGCCTGAATGGGCTTCGCGCTAAATGCATCTGATATGCCGAGTTCGTCCCGCGCATGTGCGCCGAGGGCATCGTGTGCAGTCAATTGTGCGGCGACCTTCCCGGCGAGTTCGTGATCGAGCCCGCGAGTGACGTAGATGGCGCTTAACTCGCGCAATTCCGCAGCTGGATCTTTTTCCAACTCGGCGCGTTCGCGCGCCAGATCAGCGTTCTCGGTATCCGCCTGTGAATGCACCGAGACGTATTCGCCCGCCGCCATCGACATGGCGCCCGCGACCAGTCCAGCGACACCAGTGACCAGAATATTGCTCTGGCTCGCGCTGGCTGCCGCAACGCCAACGACAAGACTCGCGGTCGAGACAATGCCGTCGTTGGCACCGAGCACGGCCGCGCGCAGCCAGCCGATACGGTCGCTGCGATGGCGTTCTGCGTGGTGCCGGAATGATTTCATCGCCGCCAGTATGCTGTAATTAAATTGCGGCTATCAGCCGACGTGTTTTTTCACCCAGGCAACGTAGGTATCCATCCATGTCTGCAGGAATTTCCTGCTGCCTTCACCGATATTGCCTTCAGCGTCCAACAGTCCTTCTTTTGCATGAATGAATGCTTCGGGCTGGCCAAGTGTAGGCATATCAAGGTAGGCAAGAATATTGCGCAAATGCTGTTGCGCAAGGGCAGCACCGATCGGGCCGACCGACACACCCAATACGCCGGCTGGCTTCCCCGCCCAGGCACTTTTGCCATACGGACGCGAAGCGTGGTCAATCGCGTTCTTGAGCACACCGGGGATTGAACGGTTGTATTCGGGGGTGACAAAAAGCACACCTTGCGCTGCTAGGATTTCGCTTTTCAGGCGCTTGGTGGGTTCGGATGGATTCGCATCGTCATCCTGGTTGTAAAGCGGCAAGTCGCCGATTTCCAACTGCTTGAAAGAGAACTCTGCTGGTGCGAGTTTTGCCATCGCGCTCGCCAGCTTCCGGTTGAATGAATCGCGACGAAGGCTGCCGACGACAACCGCAATTTGATAATTACTCATGATGTTCTCCGGTGAAAATTAGAAATCGTGTATTTCCAGTTTGAATACGCAGGTGCGGAAATTTTTCAGCGCTACGATGCGATGATAAATGGAAATGATGCGTCCGGAGAAAACGCCAAACGGCCATGACTGTATGTTTTGAAATATCCCAGTCATTAACCTAGCTGCCGCAACCGCAACTTGATGTGCGATTGCGGATTACCAGAGGTTACTTGTCGGCAACGACTTTGATGTTATTTTCAACCGAGGTAACGCCTTTTACAGCGCGCGCAATCACCACGGCGCGATCAACTGCCGCCTGGGTCGCAGCATGGCCGCTCAATACAACGGCGCCCTTATCGGTTGTATCCACACTGATCTTTACCAGGCTCGATGCTTTTTCTTCGGCGAGTTCGGCCTTGATTTTGGTGGTGATCACTGAGTCTTTTACAAACGTCTTCGCAGATGCATGCTCGGATTCAGCGCTATAGCCAACTACTGGCAGCATCAATGTGCCAGCCACGATACAGCTCGCAAAAAGTTTGATATTCATGTTGTCTATTATCCTGATTGATTGAAAAATGAAGGTTTCGGGGAAGCAACGTCATCGACACGCAAGCATGCCGTGAGCAATTAGCCCTGACCACATTTTCCATTGCGATGCTTTCCCGCTCTGTGCGTTGGCATACACAAAGAGGGAAATATGGCTGCGCGATTATTTACCGAACCTGACCGCCTTCCCGCTGGTGGTATCAAACGCTGCTCCATCGGCAAGATTGATAGGCGGTTTCAAACATGAGCAATGGCGCGGTGTTACAGCCGTTTTTGCTCTGAACAGCGCGCCAGCGCTGGAGAGTGGCTACAGAAAGGTGAATTCCCTACGGCAACACCAGGCCGGATCGCGCCTTCACGGCTGAGACGTCGGTCGAGCTGATGCCGCCGGATGCGTCCACGTCAAATTTGAAGTTCGCTGATGTCGTTGGCTGGCCGCTGTGCGCACGTACCGCGCTGATGTCGCTGGCGTTCACCGCGTAACTATTGTTGAAGTCGCCGACGAGAAATCCTGCCGCGGCTTGAAACGCCGTCCCGCTACTGTTTACGTTGGGGATTGAAATGGTGACGCGCTTGTTGTCAGGCACACTTAGCAGTGTGACCTCGACAGTGTTACCCACGCGATTGGACGATACCGTACCAACGTCCATGGCGTTCACATCTTTTGCTGTGACGACATCGTTGCTGGTAATTGGACGATTGAACAGGAACACCAAGGTGTGGCCTGCGCTGCCGCCGGAACGCGGTTCTACGCTGATGTTGCCGGTGATTAACGCGCTGATGTCGATGGGAAGAAACTGAGGAACGGCTGGGCCGTGAAGCTTGCGCGATTTCACGGCGACCAAGGCGGGTGCGGCGTTTAGAGTTGGGGTGACGAGTAACGTTGTCGAGACTACGGTGCCGTAGGTGTTTGTAGCCGACACACCGCAGGAATATTGGGTGCCGTTGATGAGGCCGGTAACATCGATGGGTGAAGATTGACCGTC
>JANYFH010000097.1 GCA_025362705.1 Betaproteobacteria bacterium | reverse complement strand
CGAGCACATAGGCGCACCGCGCACTTTCACCGTCTGCGGACTGGTGTGCGCCGTCGCAGTGGGAAGTTATGCCTTGTGTTTGCCGCGACTCAGAGCTCACCTGCGACCGATTTATCTCAAGCGCGGTATCATCCCCGCAACTCCCGGAGCCACAGACTGATGAACACCACGACGAACAATACAATTCTCTTTTCGCAAATCGGCAGCATCGGTACGATGACCTTTAATCGCCCCGATGTTTACAACGCGATGAATTCTGAATTGATACTGGCGATGCGCGATGTGACAGCCGAAATCGCTGCATCCAGAACACTGCGTGCCCTGATTCTCAAAGGTGCCGGCAAAGCATTTCTCGCCGGCGGCGACGTAGGGCTGTTTCATAAACAGCGCGATGATATGGGCGACATCAAGTCAATGGGCGATGCGCTGCACGAAGGTATCAAGAATATTCGCAACATGCCGTTTCCGGTGATTGCGCAAATTCAGGGGGCATGCGCGGGCGCGGGATTGAGTGTGGCGATGGCGGCCGATTTTGCGATTGCATCCGAAGCCGCACAGTTCAACACGGCGTACACCAAAATCGGTTTATCGCCCGATGGTGGTAGCACCTTTTTCCTGCCGCGCTACGTCGGCATGAAGCGCGCCATTGAACTCACGATGCTGGCCGATATGTTTGATGCGAAGGCGGCAGCGGCAATGGGCATCATCAACCGTGCCGTTCCTGCCGAAAACCTGGAACAGGAAGTTGCCGCACTGGCTGAGCGACTTTCAAACGGCGCCACGCAAGCTTTTTCGCGCGCGAAAAAGCTCATCAATCAATCGTTTGTCACACCGATCGACAAGCAGCTCGATGACGAGATCGCGTACTTTGCAGAATGCGCAGTGACTGACGATTTCAAGGAAGGCGTGAGCGCGTTTGTGGACAAACGCAAGCCGCGATTTGTAGGGAAGTAACGGCGCTGTACCAAACGCCAATCGTCTAACGCTTGGCGATCAGGAACGTAAAAGCCGCCGCGGTTTCCTCGGAAGACAACAGCGGATTCCCGGTCTGCTTGCAGAACGCGGCAAAATCCTTCACCGACCCTGGATCGGTTGCGACGATTCTTAACACCTGGCCAGATTCCATATCCGTCAGCGCTTTCTTCGCGCGCAGGATGGGCAGCGGGCAATTGAGGCCTTTTACGTCGAGATCTTTATTGATGGTTACGGTTGTCATGGTTTGACCTGATTGAGGCGGGATTTTTTGGGGGAAATATTGCTGATCATTTTACCATTCGAGTAGGTGGGGGTCGGGAGACATAGTTCAAGTACGAATTCAGGTGCGCATCGCTTTGCGGAAAACCGCACCGGGAATTCAGCGTCGCAAAATTCTCCGCGCAGCTTGAAATTTCGCTACGTACTCTGCTACAGTTCAACTTCGGGAACGCAGGCTCCCGTAGCCCGCTACGGTTTACGCAGCGAGCCAAGACGGTGTCCCGTCCAAGTCTGGAAACCTTCATTTATAAGGATCCTCATGGACACCGCAATCGCAAACCCTATCTCAATTTCTTTGCTGCTCGCTTCACACGGCAGTGCCGCAGCGCCGTTGGTGATTGATGTACGCCGCGCACCGGCATTTGTAGCCGACACCATCATGCTGGCGGGTGCCACCTGGCGCGACCCATTTGCAACGGAAGAATGGATCAAGTTTCTGCCACGCGAACGCAACATCGTCGTCTATTGTGTACATGGCCACGAGATCAGCAAAAACGCCTGCACGGTGCTGCGCGAGGCTGGACTGAAAGCGCAATATCTTGTCGGTGGCATCGAGGCGTGGAAGGAACTCGGCGCGGCAACCATCAAGAAGCAGCCTGCGCTTTCCATCCCCTCGGCTATAAACCTGCCTTCCAAATGGATCACACGTGAAAGACCGAAGATTGACCGCATCGCCTGCCCGTGGCTGATTCGCCGCTTCATTGATCCGCTCGCGGAATTTCTTTATGTTCCCGCGTCGCAGGTTCTGAGCGCGGCGAAATCACTTTCCGCGACGCCTTACGATGTACCGGATGTGCAGTTCTCGCATCGAGGTGATGAATGCAGCTTCGACGCGTTCATCAACGATTTTGAAATCAACGACCCGGTGTTGAGCGAGCTTGCTGCGATTGTTCGCGGCGCCGATACCGGCAGGCTCGAACTAACCCCGCAATCGCCGGGACTGCTTGCGATTTCATTGGGGCTTTCTGCGCTCTATCCGGACGATCATGAGATGCTCGAACACGGCATGGTCGTCTACGACGCGCTCTACGCCTGGCTGAGAGGTGCGCGCGCCGAAGTACACAATGCCGATCTGTTCAAGAAATCATGAACGCATCCCCGACGGTTTCATTTCACGATGCGCTGCGATTCTGGCTCAAGCTCGGCTTCATCAGTTTTGGCGGGCCAGCTGGCCAGATCGCAATCATGCATCGTGAACTGGTTGAGCAAAAACGCTGGATTTCGGAACGTCGTTTTCTGCACGCGCTCAACTATTGCATGGTGCTGCCGGGGCCGGAAGCACAGCAGCTTGCCACCTACATCGGTTGGCTGATGCACGGCACCTGGGGTGGCATTGTCGCGGGCGCATTGTTAGTGTTGCCCTCACTTGGCATTCTGATTGCGCTCTCGTGGATCTACATCGCCTTCGGTAACGTGCCCCTGATTGCTGGCATTCTCTACGGCATCAAGCCAGCGGTGACAGCAATCGTTCTTGCTGCCGCGTGGCGCATCGGCGGGAAAACGCTCAAGAACGTGTGGCTTTGGACGATTGCGGTGGCTGCGTTTGCAGCAATTTTTTTCAGCAATATTTCGTTTCCTGCGATCATCCTTGGTGCCGGCATCATCGGTGCCATCGGTGGCCGGATCGCACCCGGAAAATTTGTGGTCGGCGGCGGACATGGCAGCATCGATGTGGGCGAGACGGAAGCCATCATCGGCGACAACGTGCCAGCGCCACCACATGCAATATTTCGACTCTCGCGCTTGCTGTTGTATTTGGCAATTGGCATGGGTTTGTGGGTCGTCGCGATGGCACTCCTGGCCACACACAGCGGCATCGATGGCACGCTTGCGCAGATGGGCTGGTTCTTCACCAAGGCGGCGCTGCTCACATTTGGCGGTGCCTACGCGGTGCTACCGTATGTGTATCAGGGTGCTGTGGAGAATTTCCACTGGCTCACTGCGCAACAGATGATCGATGGCCTGGCACTCGGCGAGACCACACCGGGTCCCTTGATCATGGTGGTCGCGTTCGTTGGTTTTGTTGGCGGCTGGACCAAAAGCGTGCTGGGGCCGGACACGTTATTTCTTGGTGCCGCATTGGCCGCGAGCGTAGTAACTTTTTTTACCTTCCTGCCGTCATTCCTGTTTATTCTCATCGGCGGCCCGCTCGTTGAAGCCACGCACGGACAGATGAAATTTACCGCGCCGCTCACCGCGATTACGGCGGCAGTGGTTGGCGTTATCGTCAATCTAGCGGTATTCTTTGCGTGGCACGTATGGTGGCCAGCAGCGACGCGGGATGCGCCGGTCAGTGGCCAGTTTGAATGGTTTTCGATGCTGCTAACTGTTGCTGCGGCGATTGCATTGATGCGCTATAAAGCCAATGTGATCGCGGTCATCGCTGCATGCGGTGCGCTAGGTGTGGCCAAAACATTGCTGGTAACGTGAACCTAAGCATTTCCCGCGACAAAATCGCCCGATTTCCCGCCGTGCTTTTCCAGCAGCCTGATATCTGAAATCACCATGCCGCGATCTGCCGCCTTGACCATGTCGTAAATCGTCAGCAAACCCGCGTTGACGGCCATCAGCGCTTCCATCTCGACACCGGTGCGACCGATGGTTTCCACCGTCGCGCGGCACATGATGCTCGATGTTGCAGCGTCAGTTTGAAAGTCGATCGCAACCTTGTTGATGATTAAAGGATGCGCCAACGGAATCAGGTCCGGCGTGCGCTTGGCGCCCTGAATTGCGGCAATGCGGGCGATGCCAAGCACGTCACCTTTTTTTGCGGTGCCGGAACGAATCAGTTCGAATGTCGCAGGCAACATCGTGATGCGGCCCGAGGCAACAGCGACGCGGTGGGTTTCCGGTTTCTTACCCACGTCGACCATATGCGCCTGGCCGTTTTCATTAAAATGGTTCAATTTGGTCATATTCAGATTATGCCGCTTTCCATTGGTACAATTCCTTAAGGATATACAGGGAACTGATCGCATTTATCAGGGACTAAAAGTGTTGCGAACACGTACCCCTGAACCAGCGAGATTCCCCTCCATGCCAACGCTTCATTTTCTCAGGTACCTTACTGCCGCCGCATTCGCACTGAGTGCTTGCGTCGCCATCCCAGGCAGCGTACTGGCGGAAGGCTTGCCGGAATTGGGCGATGTTTCCGACGCGATACTCTCGGCATCGCAGGAACGCGCCATCGGCAAGCGCATTATGCTGGAAGTACGCGGTGACCGCGCCTTTGTGGATGACGCGGAAGTTCAGGATTACATCAGCGCCATCGGCTCCAGGCTGGTCGGCGCGACCCGCAATGCAACTAACGACAATCGCCGCGATTTCGAATTTTTCGTGCTGAACGATGAATCGATCAACGCTTTTGCCCTGCTGGGCGGGTTTATTGGTATCCACTCCGGCCTGATGCTGTCTACCAACAACGAATCCGAACTCGCCGGCGTGCTTGGACACGAGCTGTCGCATATATTGCAGCGGCATCAATCGCGGGGGGCGGACGTGCAACGCAAAGGCCTACCCTTGCAATTGCTCGGCCTCGCCACCGCGATCATCGCTGCACGTTCCAATTCATCTTCGTCGGGACAGGCAACCGAAGCAGCACTGATGACCACCGCCGCGCTTAGCGCCCAGAATCAATTGGACTACAGCCGCGAATTCGAAAGCGAAGCAGATCGACTCGGCATTCAAGCGATGACCGGAGCCGGTTTTGACCCAAAGGGTATGGTGAGTTTTTTCGAGCGCTTGCTTGCTGCCAATCGCCACAACGACGGAAAAACACCTGGCTATCTGCGTTCACATCCGCTCACCACCGAGCGCATCGCCGACATGCAAAATCGCGTCGACCAGATGGGCAGCGAGAGCAAGCGGTCGGTACCGGATAGCCCGGACTACCGTTTCGCGCAGGCAAAATTGCGCGTAATGAGTAGCGGCGGCGGTGATTCAATCGGGTTTTTCCGCGAAGCCATTGCGCAGCGCACGGTACTGCGCAATCGTGCCGATGTTTATGGGCTCGCCTTCGCACTTACACGCACTCGCGATTTCGCCAATGCGGAAAAGGAACTCAATAGCATTCGCGGCGGTAGCAATCCACCCAATCCATGGATTGAAAACCTTGCCGCCGAAATCAAGGTCGGACAACATCAATGGGCCGATTCGCTGAAACTGTACCGCGCCGCCATGCTGGCGTTCCCGCAACACCGGGCGTTGTTCTATGGCACTGTAGAGACGCTATACGAATCTGGTCAAACGGATGCGGCGCTGGCAGAGGTCAATGAGCGACTAAAAAATATTCAGGACGACCCCAGACTATTCGAACTGGCAGCAAAGGGATTCGAGAAAAAACACAAGAAACTGGCGCAGCACCGCGCCATCGGTGAGGCCTATTTTCGGCGCGGCAATTTGCTTGGCGCGGTTGAGCAAATGCAACTCGCCGTGAAAGCGAAGGACGGCGATTTTTATGAGTCTTCAAGCGCCGAGGCGCGGCTGCGCGAGATGCGGGTGGCGTTTCGCAATAGACCGCTGATGCCGGGCGAAAAAAGCGAGAAGCGTGATCGCGATGATGACCGTGACGATCCACCTGAGCCCACTAAATCTTCACCGCGCATGGCATCGCCATCTTCAACGCCAACTGCGTCGCGCGGTTTGGCAGCTCAAGCGAAGACTCCTCGCGCATGGTGAGCGCGCAGTGGAAGTACCTGACTCCTGCTATCAAGGTCATTCTTGGCTTCGTTGCCACGTCCGCGTGTGCAACTTTCGTTTTCGCGCAAAACGCGACGATGAATGGCCGCGCGATGTTCATCAATGAGCGCAAAGGCAATTGCATCGCGTGCCACAAAACGCCGACCGATGCTTCATTAAAGGGTGTTTCAAACATCGGCCCGGCGCTGCAGGAGATCAAACAAAAATACCCAACACTGGCAGACCGCGCCCGATTGCGCGATGCAGTCTGGGATCAAGGTAAATACATGCCAGACACCATCATGCCGCCATATGGC
>JANYFH010000333.1 GCA_025362705.1 Betaproteobacteria bacterium | reverse complement strand
GGCTTCACGGATGTGAATGTAGTGATTGATCCGCGAAGTGCGAACATCGTAGGCGCATGGGTGCCGGGTTCGGGCGCGGAGGAGCATGTGGCGGCGGCATCAGTCATCGCGCGCCGCCCAATTTGACGTGGTCACATCAAGTACTGGCGCGGTGTTCCGGATGAAAAACCGCCAAGAAGCCCGTAAATAATAGCGTTTTTCCTTTTTGTCGCTTGTTTCTCCTCTGAAACGTCCCCGGAACTCTATCGATTTCCGTACAAATCGTCGGCATCCATCTCTGCCTCCCGCAATTCGACCCGCGTCTTCTGCAATCCGGCACTTGTCCGTTGAGAACGGCAGGTAGCGGCCATATTCTGACCGCATCCCGTAAACTTCCGTATGGATCGCGATTCAAATCATGTTTAAAGCACTCGGCAATTTCATCTACAGAACCCCGTGGTGGGGCGTCGGTATTTTTGGCCTTTTCACGATGGTGGTGCTGGTCATGTTTACCACGCCGATCCACATGCTGCGCCTTGCCGATAGCGGATCGACGGTGGGCGAGAAGCGCGCCATCAAGCGCGAGATCGATCGGGCCTTCGGTGACAGCGCGCTCAATGTTGCCGAAGGCATCGTTGGCACGATGAAGGATCGCGCCAACGATCCGGCGAGAAAAGCGGAACTTGATCGCGCATTGAGCGAAATTGAGCGTGCAAGAAAAGAACTTTCCAATGCGGAAGCTTCGGCCGGCAACGCGTTTCGTGACGCTACACGTGAGGCGGCTGAAGCTGCCCAGCAGGCTGCAACTGACGTAGCCGAGGCCGCGATCGAGGCCGCCACTGAGGCACGTCAAACCATCGAAGAGGCGCGTAGCGAGGCGCTCGAAAAACTGCGCGACAAGGGCGTCGACACGAGCGCAACAGCCAAATCGTTTGACGACCTGATCAAGACCGCGAAAGATCGCGAGAGAGTCGCCAAAGACGCGCTCAAATCGATCAAAAAAATCCGTGAGAGTAATGTTTCAATAGGCGTCGATACCAGCAAGGGTGTCAAGATCGATGTTGATGCCAACGATACAACGAAGCCAGGCGTGACTGTCAGCGTGGATGGGGCCGGCCTCAAGAAAAAAATTATCCTTCCCACTGCGCCACCGTCAAGCGCACATCCGGTTGCGCCAAACGCGCCCACGGCACCACCAGTACCGGCCAGAGGCAACACCGGTTCAGGAATGAAAATTGGCCTGGACGAGATGGGCATTGCCTTGCCACCAATCGTTCCACTGGTTCCGCTCGCACCAGAATTTCGTGATGACATCCGCGCCAAAGTGGCGGGCGATGTCTGGCGCATCGGTGTGGGCTCGGCACTGATCCTCACTTTCATCCCGATCTTCATCATGCTGGTTATCGCCAAGGTCTATATCGGTCGTTCGCGTCGGGCGTTGGCGATTGCAGATAAAAAAACGCAGGAAGCCGAAATCAGCAATATGAATAGGCAGGTCACGGAAGCGCGCTTGCAGGCCCTGCAGGCGCAGGTGGAGCCGCATTTTTTGTACAACACACTGGCCAATGTGCAGGCGCTGACTGAAGTCGATCCGCCGGCCGCCAATCAAATGGTCGGGCACTTGATCCAATATCTGCGCTCGTCGTTGCCGAAAATGCGCGAGACCTCTTCCACCGTCGGGCAAGAGATCGAATTGGTGCGTGCGTATTTGAATATCCTGAAAATGCGCATGGGTGAGCGGCTGGAATTTGGTATCGATGTACCGGACGACTTGTTGACGGTAACGTTCCCGCCGATGATGCTGCCCTCGCTCGTCGAAAACGCGATCAAGCACGGCCTCGAACCGCAGCGCGAAGGTGGCCGTATCGACATTGCGGTTGCACGAATTTTCACAGCCGATGGAGACCGCATCCGCTTGCAGGTAAAAGATACCGGCAAAGGATTAACCGATGCGCCGATTCAGTCGGGCGGTGGTGTGGGGCTCAGCAATTTGCGCGAACGACTGAATGCACTTTATGGCGACAAAGCAAACTTCACCATTGAATCGAATGATCCGAAAGGTGTCGTGGCGAGCGTCGAGCTGCCCGCTACGCTGGCCGCACAGCAAGCCGCATCGCCGGTCTCCGCACGCGCAAGCTTGCTGGCGGAGCCGCCCAAGACCGGTTGGCGCCGC
>JANYFH010000321.1 GCA_025362705.1 Betaproteobacteria bacterium | reverse complement strand
GCCATCACGAAAATGTCATTCCACAAACGCGCTTCGAGATGCGATTCCATTTTCGGCAGATACAGATATACGCCGCTGCCGCGCGCAAGCAGGGTTTTGACATTGTGGAAGAAGTACAGCGCGAAATCGAAAATCGCACCGGAGACAATCTTGCCGTCAAGCGTGACGTGCTTTTCATCGAGATGCCAGCCGCGCGGGCGCGGGAACAGTACGGCGGGTTTGTCATTCAATTTGTACTGTTTGCCATTTTGATCAAGCGTGATGGTGCGCAGGTTGGCGTCGCGCAGATTGATCTGGCCTTCGATCATGTTTTCCCAGGTCGGGCAATTGGCATCTTCGAAGTCGGCCATGAAGGTGCTGGCACCGCAGTTCAAGGCATTGATGACCATCTTCCGGTCGGTAGGACCGGTGATCTCGACGCGGCGGTCCTGAATATCAGCGGGTACCTTTGCGACCAGCCAATTACCATCGCGGATGTGTTTGGTCTCACTCAGAAAATCCGGCAACGTGCCGGCGTCAAACTCTTTTTGACGGGCGACGCGCGCAGCCAGCAATGATTGACGCGTCGGTTCGAATTTGCGGGCAAGCTTCGCGAAAAACGCGAGCGCCTCCGGCGTCAGAATCTCGGCGTACGCGGGCAATATGTTTCCGCTGATCGAAAGACCGTTGGGAATACTGTGGTTGGTGTCCATTGATTTTTCCTTGGCAAGGCCTGCACGGCAGCAAAATGCGAAAAAAATGCAGAAAGAATGCGTGCGGAACTTAAAATTGAGTAGATATTGTATTACGATACTAAAATAATAATAATCGTCAAATAAACGAAAGCATTTCATACTTCGTAGTGTGGTTCTCCGGAGGAACTATGGATCGATTGAAAGCGTTGCAAACTTTCCTTGATGTCGCGAAAACGGAAAGTCTCTCTGCGGTCGCCAGAGATGAAGGCGTCACACCGGCAATGATCGGCAGGCGCATCGACCAGTTGGAAGAGCAATTGAAAGTGAAGTTGTTCAGACGCTCGACGCGCAAAATTACCCTGACGCCGGAAGGGGTCGCGTTCTTCGAGGATGTGCGCAATATTTTGAACGAACTGCGCGCCGCTGAAGAATCGCTGACGGCTGGCGCGCGCAGTGCCACTGGGCGCCTGATTGTTTCTGCGCCTACAGCATTCGGCAGAAAGCACATCGCACCGCACCTGCCAGCATTTGTTGAACTGCACCCCAATCTCAATGTGACCCTGCATCTTTCGGAACGCATTGTCGATCTGAAAAATGAACGCGTCGACCTGGCCATCCGCATCGCCGACCTGAAAAATGCTGACCTGATTGCCACCAAGCTCGCGCGTAACCATCGTGTCGTGATCGGCTCGCAGAGCTACTTGAAACGTCATGGCAAGCCCGCAACGCTGGCCGATCTGGCCAGGCACAATTGTCTCGTCACGGCGACTGAAGATGGACTGGCCGATAGCTGGTCATTTCGTGATGGCACCAAAAATGTTGCCGTGAAAGTAGCGGGTGACATGCATTGCAACGATGGTGAAGTGCTCACGCGCTGGGCGCTGGCGGGGCATGGACTGGCGTGGCGCAGTGCCTGGGAAGTTTCGGAAGAAATCGAGAAGGGCCGCTTGACCGAGGTTCTGCCAAAATTTGCCGTGCCCGGCAGCGATATTTTCGCGGTTTATCCTGACCGCCGATTTTTACCCGCCAAGGTTCGCCTGTTTATCGATTTCATGAAAAAGACCTTTGGCGATCCGCCGTATTGGGAACGCAACGGCAAGTAGGCGGTAATGCGTTAAACGCAGGGATCATGTATCGGTGCGCCTTTCAGGGCATAAATACCTGGAAAGCCGCGCCGATAATTGAGTTATCCTGATTGGAAAGTGAGGATTCGCGCAGCCCGGTCCGCGTACTGCTGTTTCGGGAAACGCGCAAAATCTGTTTTTTTACACTGTGTGTAGCGCTGTATGTAGTGAAGTCGGCTTCTCGTGCGATGAAACGGGTTTTGAATTGACCGGCACAAATTGTGCCTGGTCCTGAAATCGCCGGTGGAGCGGCTTCGTTGTCTTGCGACTGTTACCGATTGGTACAGGTGCGAACTGTCGCTAAATCATGATTCGTGAGAAGATAAACACCTGAATCGATGCTCTCCCGTCCCGCAAGCCCAAATAATATTAACGGGTAGAACAAATTTCCGGCGCTGTCAGTGCAATCTTTGAAAGAAGAATAAAGCGATGGATGCAAAAACAATTTTCACCAAGACCGCCAAGGGCGTCACGCAGGTAAACCAGAAGACCCAGTCGCTCTCGCGTGAGATGACGAAGGTGTTGAAAGTAATCGACGGTCGATCCAACGTCGATACACTGGTGGATAAAGCCGACCTTGCCATGCCGGCGCTGGCGAAAGTGCTGTCTGCGCTGCAAAAAGAAGGATACGTCAAGGTATTCGAAGTCAAGAAAGAAGAGCCGCTGAGCGATTTTGGCGGGGATGACGACGATTTTGATTTTACAGCGCCGACAAAAAAAGCTGCGTTTGATCCGTCTGCGACAGCCTCCTTCAAACCTTCCCAATACCGCACCCCGGCCTCTGCGGGCCAGGTAGAGCGCGCCACCGCGCCGGCACCGATACACACACCGGCACCGGCAGCCAATAACGATGCCGAACTCACTGCGGCGCTTGCGTTGGCGCGCGAGAAGGCGCAGGTAGAAGCGCGTGCACGGACCGAACGCGAGGCGCAATTGCGCGCGCGACTGGATGTGGAGGCAAGAGCGCGCCGGGAGGCCGAGGAACGGGCGATCGAAGAAGCAAAGCGCGCCCAGGCCGCAGCAGAAACAGCCAGGGTCGCTCTGGACGTAAAAATTGCCGAAGAAAAAAAGCAGCGCGACACCGCCAGCGAAGCCACCGCAGCGTTGACGCGCGAGCAGGCCGAAAAAGCGGCCATGCAGCAACAGGCGTTGTCTGCGGCGCGTGCTGCGGCAGAAGCAGAGGCGCAAGCGTTGGCAGAAGCGCGCTCCAGAGCCGAGACCGAAGCGCGTGCGTTGGCGGAAGCGCGTGTGCAGGCCGAAGCCGCCGCTAAACGGCAGCAACAGGAATTCGAAGCTGCGCAGCGTGATCTGCGCCATCAATTGAAGGAAGAAATCGAGGCGAAGGTTCGTGCCGAGATGGAGACCTTGCTGAAGTCGGATGTTGAAGAAAGTGCCCGCGCTGAAGTCGAAGCGGCCATCATGGCCGAAGCGCGTGATGACGCACGACGCATGCTCGAAGAACAGTTGGTCGCAGAACGCAGCATGCTCGCCCGGGTCGAGTTGGAGGCGAAAGCCAACGCCGAGGTGGAAGCGAAAAAAATGCTCGCTGAGCAGGAAGTCCGTATTCGCGCCGAAATGGAAGTGCAGATCGCCCGCGTTCGTGAGGAAAGCGCGCGGGTCGAGGCGGAATCCCGCAGGATGGCCGAGGCGCAGGCCGTTGCCGCTGCCAAGGCAGCAGCCGAATTCGCGGTACGCCTGAAGGCAGAAGAAGACGCCCGTCGCGCCGCAGAAGCGGAAGCTGAAACGCGCAAGAATCTTGAGGCACAGAATCGCATTCGTCTCGAAGCGCGGGCTCGCGAAGAAGCAGCTGATCGCGCGCGCGTTGAGGCCGAAATGAAGGCCAGGCTCCAGGCCGAACAGGAGGCGAAGGTACAGGCACAGGCGCGCATGCTGGTCGAGCAGGAGATGCGCGAAAAATCCGACCGCGAGAGTCAGGCCAAGCTCGACGCCGAACGCAAGGCGCGTGAGGGTGCCGAGCAAAAGGCGCTTGCCGAAATGCGCGCGCGCGAAGAGGCTTCGCGTGAAGCCGCCGACCAGACGGCGCAGCGCGAGCGCATCGAGCAGGATGCAGAAGCACGCATTGCGGCCGAGCGCCAGGAACGTGAGCGCATCGAACAAGGAGTAGAAGCTCGCGTCGCAGTAGAACGAAAAGGACGCGAGAAGGCCGAGGAAAAAGCGCGCATGGAAGAAGAGGCCGAGCAGCGCCAGCGCGATGCACAGGTGGCGCGCCTCAAAGAACTGGCCGAACAAAATGAGATGGCTTCCCACGAAGCAATGTTGGAAGGTCCCAAGCCCAAACGGCGCGGTGCAAAAAAAGGCGGCAATGCCTTGCGCTGGCTGGCGCTCGGCGCGGTTGCGCTGGTCGTGCTTGCCGTGGTTCTGGTGCAGGTGATTCCGCTGGGTGCGGTCAATTCAAGGCTGGAAAAATCACTCGCAGAATGGCTGCACGATGACGTGTCCTCTGGCGGTTTGCGCGTGGCACTGTTTCCGCGCCCGCATGTGAAGGTCGATAATTTGTCGCTCGGCAAGGTACTCGATGCGAAGGCCGCCACCGGCAGGCTCTATATGGATTTGGCGACTTTGTTCGGCGACCGTTTCGTTATCGATACGCTTGAGCTGACCGAGGTAAACATCGCGGCCGATGCATTGCCGCGCGCGCTCAAGTGGGCCGATGCGGAAGGTCGCGGCAAGGGCATCGAAATTGGCAAGATCGTGTTGCGTAGCGTCAAGATTGAGGTAAACGGCGTGGCGCTGGATATGTTCGATGCCGACCTGAAACTCGACAAGGCGGGCAAGATTGTGCAGGCGTCGGCACGCGCCAAAGACGGCAAATGGACTATCGATGTTTCACCCAACAAGGGCGCTACAGCCGATGCCACCCCTGGTGCAGCGGTTAACGACCCTTGGGCTATCGAATTTTCTGCGCGGGGATTGAATCTTCCGATCGGTACTCCCGTGCCCGTCACGAATCTGACTGCCAAAGGTACGATGTTTGATGGCGGGATGGTTTTTCCGCAGGTCGATGTGAAAGTATTCGAGGGTACCGGGTCAGGCAATCTCAAGATTTCGTGGCAGCAGGGGCTTTCGTTTAATGGTGAACTTGGCGTTGAAAAAATCAAAGTCGATCAATTGACGCAGGTTTTCACGCGAGATATTTCGTTGTCCGGAAAACTCGAGGGAAAGTTTGCGGCCGTAGGTGAAGCAGCGACTATCGGTGCGCTTCTCGACAAACCGAACATCCAGGGCAACTTCGAGGTGAAAGACGGCGCAGTTGGAAACGTCGATCTGGTACAGGTAATGCGCTCTCCAGGAAGTGTTGGCGGCCAATCGAAGTTCAGCGATCTCACCGGCCAATTGCGGGTGGCAGACGGTGTAATTCACTTTGATAAATTGAAATTCGTCGGCGGTGTGCTACTGGCTAACGGCAATGTGAATGTGACGATGTCCAACAGTGCGCTGTCGGGCGGTGTAATGTCGGAGATTCGCTCCACCGTGGCGCAGGATCGCGCGTCGTTCAGCGTTGGCGGCAAGGTGTCGCGACCAGCATTGCGGCGCGGAAATTAGCTGACATAGCGTCATCGGCGCCGCTGCGCGCCATGGGTGTGATGTCCAGCATCACCCACAGCTAATTTGCTAGACTACCAAAATCCTGCGCCCACGCGCTAACCCAAGGCGCAATCTGCTCGTCATTATGTCGAACGCCCCCATACCAGCCGCGACGCATTCTTCGCTATTCGTCCCGCTCGCATCCACGTCCGCGAAAATCACCGAAGAGCCAATTGTGTGGTTGCATCGCTGGAATCCCGCACTGATGTCGTTTCGTCTGCGGCGTGATCCGGGTTACATTTTTGCGCCGGGACAGTTCGCACGAATTGGTCTGATCAAAGAAAATGGGGAATCACTCTGGCGTGCGTACTCGATCGTGTCCGCACCGCATCAACCTTTCATGGAGTTTTTTTTGCTGGTCGTACCCATCGGTGAATTCTCGCGACGAGTGGGTACCTTGAATATCGGCGATACGATGCTGGTGGAACAGATGCCGCAGGGGTTCCTGACGATAGACCGTTTCAAGCAGCCCGGGCGCGAGCAGGATTTGTGGCTCATCAGTACCGGTACCGGCTTGGCACCGTATGTTTCGATGCTTCGCGACGAAGCGATATGGAAGCGCTTTGAAAATATTATCGTAGTGCTCTCGGTTCGCGAACGACACGACCTGGGTTACACCGAAGAGCTGGAGCAACTCGCCGCCGATCATGTGCGCGAAGGAATGGCGAAATTTCATTTCGTCAAAACCCTTACGCGCGATACTCTGCACGGCGCGCTGCATGGACGCATCAACACGCTGGTGGAGTCCGGTGAACTCGAAGCGGCAGCTGGTGTCACGTTGAGCGATACGCGTTCACGATTCATGCTATGTGGCAATCCGGAGATGGTTGAAACCATGCGCAAGCTCCTCAAAAGCCGGGGATTTCGCATGAACCGGAAACTGGAACCGGGACATATTATTGTTGAGAATTACTGGTAGACATTACTGCAAGTATATATAGTCCGTCATTCGAAGGGATGAAGGGATATTGAATAACACTCGGAGCGTGAAATTGTCCAATCGATCATTGCGGAATTTCATTCTTTTACGCCGCGCGATAACGACCGCATCACTGTCTGTACTCGCATGCGTTCTCGCGTCCTGCGCGACACCCCCTCCCGTGGAGGCGCCCAAGCTCGTGAGCGCACCTGTAGCGCCAGCGCCCGAACTGCCGCGCAAGGCCGTCCCGCCTGCAGCGCTCATTATCAACGTCAGCGAAACATTTTTTGGCCAGACCGTTGTTGATCCGTATCGTCATCTTGAAGATGTCAAAGATCTGGATACGATCGCCTACATGAAAGCGCAGGGGGAGTTTGCACGCAATGCGCTCGACGCCATACCCGGCAGAGAGGCAATGCTGAACAGAATCAGCACGCTTTCAGAGGCGGGCATAGCAATTTCCGGTGTGCAGATCGCCGGGAGCGGCACATCGACGCGAGTTTTTTACTACAAGTTGTCTCCCGGCGAAAGCATGCGCAAACTCTATGTTCGCGATGGAATCAATGGGGCCGAGCGCATGCTGTTCGATACGCAATCGGTCAATACACCCGGACAACGTTTTGCGCTCGACTACTTTAACGCTGCGCCCGATGGCAAGCACGTGTTGGTCGGCATTGCGGCTGGCGGCTCCGAAGATACGTCCCTGCGTATTGTTGATGTCGGTACGGCGAAGGATCTTGGGGTGTCCATTGATCGCATCGGCTTCGCGCAGGAGAGCGCGTGGACGGATGACAGCCGTGCATTTTTCTACAATCGCCTGCCGGCGTTGAAAGCAGGCAGGACAACGAATCGTTATCTGTTCAGCCGTGTCTATCGCCATGTGCTCGGACGTGAAGTGGAAAAAGATGAAGCCGTGTTTGGCAGTGGCGTTGTCAGCGATACAAAGATCGACTTTGCGGATATCGATATTCCTGGTGTGGAAATGACGGCCGATGGACGCTTTCTCATCGGCACCGTTCGCCACGGCGATTTGAATGAAATAAGCATCTACATCGCACCGGCGTCGGGCCCCGCGTCAATTTATTCGCAGCCGCTGATATGGCGCAAAGTGGCGGATCCAACCGATCTTGTCACCAGCTATGCTGTTCACGATGGCGGTATGTATTTGTTGACAGCCAAGAACGCGCCGCGCAACAAAGTAGTTCGCACCTCGGTCGCGCGCCCCGATATTGCCACCGCAACGACCATCGTCCCGGCTGGCGACACCGTAATCAAACAGCTTGCCGTCGCGCAGGATGCCCTCTACATCCGCGAGTTGTTTGCCGGCGTGGATCGATTGCAGCGGCTCAATTTCAGCAACAGCGTGTTTAGTGGCGGCAAGCTCGAATTCGTGCGCCTGCCGTTTGACCTTGCGATCCGTCAGATCGTCACGCACCCGAAACGGCCAGGCGCGATTTTGCGTCTCGAAGGCTGGACCGAAGCACCGCGTTACGTGAATATAGAAGAGCGCACGGCAAACGTTATCCTGCTGCCGCTGCATCCAAAATCGGCGGTTGATTTTTCTGCGATTGATGAAGTGCGCCTGATGGTCACGGCCAGGGACGGCGTCAAAGTGCCGGTCACGTTGATTTATAAAAAAGGCACTACGCTCAACGGTCACAATCCGACGTTGCTGCGCGCCTATGGCGCCTACGGAATTACCCAATCACCTACATTCAGCCCGAGTACGTTGGCGTGGCTGGAGCGCGGTGGCATTCTTGGCATCTGCCATGTGCGTGGCGGCGGTGAGTTCGGCGATCCGTGGCATAAGGACGGGCAAAAACTCACCAAGCCAAATACCTGGCGCGATCTGATTGCGTGTGCCGAATATGTCGTGGAGCGTAAATTCACGAGAAAAGACAGGCTCGCCATTCAGGGCGGCAGTGCCGGTGGTATCACGGTTGGTCGCGCGCTCACCGAGCGACCTGATTTGTTTGCAGCGGTGGTGTCAAACGTTGGTTCGCTGGATACCTTGCGTGCGGAATTCACGCCGAATGGTCCGCCAAATATTCCTGAATTCGGCAGCGTGAAAACGGCAGATGGATTCAAAGGCTTGTTGATGATGAGTTCGTATCACCACGTGAAAGACGGCACTGTGTACCCGGCCGTATTGCTGATGCACGGTGTGAATGATCCGCGCGTCGAAGTCTGGCAATCGAGCAAAATGGCGGCACGATTGCAGGCTGCAGTCTCAAGTGTGAAGAATTCTGAACCGGTGTTGCTGCGTTTGGATTACGATGCGGGTCATGGAGTCGGTTCGACGCGTTCGCAGCGCAACGGCGAGTTGGCAGACGTGTATTCTTTTTTGCTTTGGAAGTTTGGTGAGCCTGGGTTTCAACCTAGGTAGTGTGAATAACCGGCCATATTGACGATATCAGCGATCTCGACGATGTCAGAAAAAATTGTTCGTGAATTCAACCACACGCTGTTGTGGCCGATCACCTTGCGGCCATTGCGGCGCGAGGTCGGTGTTGACCCGATATCTTACTGGGACATGTTGAAGCGTCGCCCGGGGCCGTGGGAATTTGTCGACGATGCCCTGTTGATAGAGGATGAGTCCTGCCTGGCGGGCTACGAAGAGTTTGTTTATTTTCTACCCTATGTGCAGCGATTTTTGTATGGCGTTGGCGACGAAGGTCGCGGCGCGCAGTCCTCATTGCACACGTTTCAGCGCCATGATCTGGAGGAAGTCCATTTACGAACAGAGCCTGGCGCTGAGGAGATTACGCTGCAGGTGAAGCGTGCGAGGCTGTATTTTTTTTATGACATTGACGTGGCGCTTGCAGTGCTGGAAGTTGCTGGTGAAAACATTCCACTGAATATCGCCGTCGAAATCATGGATCGATTCGGGCGCCCCTATCCGCCAGCGTGGGAGGGAGATGGCGGTGGTGCCCATTGCCTGCACACGGTCGAATTCTGGGGTCGAGATGCAACCGGTTCGCCGGCGTTGCTGTCCAAATCCGACTACGAGGATCGCGAAAAATATCTTGAACTGGTGCGCAACCAGCGCCAGACACCGCTGTCGCTGCACTGGGAATATTTTCTTTCGCCGCTGATCCCGGCGTATCTGCCCGGCGGCGTAATGAAGTATTACCAGATCGAGAACAAACGCATTCCGATCATGAGTTATCTTTCATTCGATGACCCAAGTGTGCTGTCGCGCGGTGACATGGTGCGAATCGGCTTTGCCGCCAAGTGGGGGGAATCAGACACGCTACCGTATTCCACGGGCTTTCTCGCCGATTTCGAGCAGCAATACTGCTACGACCGCTATTGGGATCCTTTGCATCGTGGTGCGGATATGGATACTCGCTACTTCTTTTGCGGTGTGGGCTTCGCCGCAATTACCGAATATCGGCCGAATGGCCTGCTGCTGCGCCAGTTCCGCCACCAGTTTTTCCAGATCGGATTGATTGCGCATTTTCACAAGGCCGCGCTTCTGTCGCTGTCGAATCGCTTTTCGCGTGCAGTAGAACGCCTGAATGTACGCGACTTTGAATCCGTCAAACAATTCAAGAAGCATGTACGCGAAACGCTGGAAGTGTTCTTGCGTTTTAACCACCGTTACTGGTTTCACGAGATCTCGACACAGGTGCAGGCCAGCGATTTTTTCAAGCGCTGGAGCCACCAACTCGGCTCCGATGCGTTGTACAACGAAGTACGCGAAGAAGCGCGCGACATCAATGAATACCTGGACGCGGATCGGCATCGCAAGCAGGCCGACAATGCCATGCGCCTGACGGTCGTGTCTTCATGCGGCATGGTCGGCACCGTGGTGACTGGGTTTCTGGGCATGAATCTTTACAGCCATTCCGATTTGGGGACGTACGATAAATTCTTGATCTTCCTGGTGGTATTCGTGCCAACGGTTGCGCTGGGCGTGTACACAGTAGCCATCTCCAAACGGCTTTCCAATTTCATGGAAGCGCTGTCGAGTGAGGGACTGACGTGGAAGGAAAAGCTCAGCACGTTCCGGCAGATTTGGTTCTCCAGCAAGCGCGAACGAGTGCGGGAGCGGCGCGACAAGGCAGACACGGGTATGTCCTCAAGCGAATGAAAAGTGGTACGCCGCAGAAGGCGTACCCGGGATATTGCCCCTTTTCACGCGATCGTCTGGTTATTTACTTTTGGTGCTGAATGCGACGCCGGGCATTTCTTTTACGCTGTAACCATCCGGCACGGCGAATAAAGCCGCGGGTTGTTCGGTGCGCTTCACATTCGCCAGACGATAGATCGAATCGCCGACACGCGGATCACTGTGTTTGGAATAGACCACGATTTGCAGATCCGGCGACGTCCAGGTCTCGGTGCTGACGTTGATCGGATTCTTGTTGCCGATCTCGCCCGCGGGGATGGTGTAACTGACGCTCTTGCCCTCGGCCCGTACGCCGTCAAAATCTTTCGTGCCCAATTGCGTGGTGGTGGATTTCCCCGACCACTTCATGTCTTGGAAAGACATGCCGATGGGTCCATGGCGCATCGATTCGCTGATCGCCTGGCCAATCGATTCATTGTCACCGAAACTGTACGCATAAGTGCCGGCGTGTCCCGGTCCGCCGCTTGAGCGAACGACATTCACTTTCACCTCTTCGCGCACTTCTTTCTTGCCGTCTGCTGCCGGTGACTCAATGCGTTTGACGATGATTTCTTCACCGGGGTTGTTCCGCTCGATGATGTGCGACTTTCCATCCTTCGCCATTGCCTTGGCTTTTTCCTTGATCTCCTCAATGTGTTTGTGCAAGTCTTTGTCGATACTGATCTTGGTTGCCGATTTCTTCGCAGGCGAAAGGATATACCGCGATCCCTCTACTGCATCGTGAATATTAATGCTGCGCACTTCACCCTTGCTATCGCGGGTTTCCTGCCGGGTTCGCCCTGCGCTGTCCCGATAGGTCGTGCTTGATGTCTTGCGGACAATCTGGTTGCCATCTGGCAGGGCCCGGATCTGCTCGGAGATCACCTCCGCGCTATAGGGCGCGTTTTTTACATTCTTCGCCATCGACATGTCGCCAGCACTACCGAAAGCCTCTGACATTGCGTTGGAAATATGGACGTTGAAATCGGGAAAGTCTGGCAGATCGGGCATGTTGAAATTCTGGCCGGATGTTATCACTCTAACTTCCCGTTTTTGGGTGCCGGGTGCGCTCTGCGCGATGATGACATGCGCGTCTCCGTGGCTACTGTCGATGACACCATCGTCGTCGATAATCACGGTGCGCACTTCACTGCGGACTTCCGGCGCGAGAGTAGCGACTGCGGCTTGGGCAACGCCGCACGCACCGCTCATAAGAATGAGGGCAAGCAAGGGATTGATACGGGATTTCATGTTGTTCTCCTGTCGATGGTTTATTTGTAAATGGGTATTCAAGTAATCAGGTTCATGGCAAGAAGCGCATCGCCAACGGCTGGCCCGAAGCACTTACCAGCATTTCCGCGCGCACGGCATCCCCGGCGGACTCCGGATTGACAGACACTCCGTACGCAGCGAGCCACATGCGTGGAACATCCGCCTCAATCAAACGTGGCTGCGGTTCCAGCGCAATTTGCTCAAGCGATTGCAGCGCGATGAACGGAGCGTTGGTGGATATCCCGGTCTCGACGCCGATAGAAGCAAACTGCGGTTGGTCCAGTATCGGCTGCGCCATCGGCGCCAGCACCATCCACGCCGACATGCCAACGCTCGCAGCCAGCGCAAAACCAGGGGCGAACCACTGCGTAATGAATTCGCTTCGACGCTTCGCGGCATGACTTTTGGCATGATGTGCTTTGAAGGCGGACATCAGCGTTGCCTCCAGATGCGCCGGTGCAGCAAGCGATTCGGTCGCCGCTCGCAGGTTATCCAGGAGTTCGTCGAGCACGTTGTCGTGTTCGGGCGTGAGGGCAGCTTGTACGCTTGAAGAACTGGGTAGTCGGCTCATTGAATGGCCTCTTGCTGATGCGTTGGAGTTTGGTGTGCTGCTGCCTCGAGAAAGTCCGGTCGCAATAATTTGAACAACTTCGCCCGTGCCCGCGACAGGCGAGAACGCACTGTGCCAATGTCGACATTGCAAATGTGCGCAATTTCAACATATGAGAGATCGTGCATCTCGTAGAAGATCAGCACATCGCGGTAGTGCGGCGCGATTTGTTGAAGGGCATTGCGTACGTTTTCGGCGGCTTCGTTGGTGAGCAATTTTTCCAACGGCCCGGCACTGGTGTCAGCAATATCATTGTCGGTGTCATCAGTGTCGAGCGCATGGTTATTTGGCACATAACGTCGCGTCGCTTCTTGCTGCTTTAGCAACAAATTTCTGGTTACGCCGAAAAGAAATCCCTGCAGCACGCCACGGGTGGGATCAAATTTCAATGTGTCGTTGAGCAATGCCAAAAAAACCTCCTGGACAATATCGGCAGCCGTCGCCGCCGAACCGCAGCGCAGCAACGCAAACCGGTACAACGGTCCTTGGTGCCGACGATAAAGCTGCTCAAATGCGGTGGCACTACCACGGCGCATTTCAGTCAACAAAGTCAGGTCTTGGGTTGGGTCGGTCAATGGCATGTTGTTGGGCTGTTTGCGCTAATTGCGTTGAGATTCGCAAAAAGTTCCAGCGTTCATCTGCGAGTACAGATATCGGGTAGCCTTCGGCAACGCGGCCTACGGCTAAATCACATGAATCTCTAGCACTGGCGCGGTAAACAGCGAATAAATGCTCTGAAGGCCGCACCAGTGCTAGGGAACCTCTGATCAAGTCCATTCCGAAAATCTTGCGTCGATATTGGGGCATCTGCTGCGTTGCACTCCTCGTGCGGTAGCTTAAGCAACGCACCTTCGTCGCACGCCTTGCATATGCCCCAATCTCAACACAATCTTTTCGAAAGCGACTTAATTAGAGGTTCCCTGGAGTTTTCTAGGAATTCTTCTTGGGAAAATCCGGTTGCTTCGATGGCTGCGCGTCGTGAAATGCAGATAACTTCATTGCGTGTTGATAGACGCCAACGATCTTCGGGAACGCGTCGAGCGCGCATTTGAACCGGTTCGCGTTGGCTACTTGTGGAATCAGACAGATGTCGGCAATCGTTGGTGTATCGCCAACACAAAATGCACTTTGTACGTTGCGCCTTTCGAGTATTTTTTCGAGCGCAACAAAGCCTTCGTTAATCCAGCCGCAATACCAGCGTGTTTTCGCGGCGTCGATTGCCTGGAAATCGTCGGTAAGTTTGTCGAGGATGCGCTTGTTGTTCACAGGATGAATATCACAGGCGATGATTTGTGCGATGCTTCTTGCGAATGCGCGATCCTTGGCGCTCGTTGGCAGCAGTGGTGGTTCGGGATGCGTTTCATCCAGATATTCGATGATCGCGAGCGACTGCGACAATTCAAAGCCGTCGCCATCGATCATGTACGGGACAAAGCCTTGCGGATTGACGGCGCGGTATTCGGCGGTACGATGCGCGTTGTTGGCTAGGTGAATATAACGCCGCTCCGGCGTTATGCCTTTTAGATTGAGCGCGATGCGCAGACGAAATGCAGCGGAGGAGCGGAAATAGTCGTATACGAGCATGGCTGAAAACCTCGGCGCTTATAATGTATTGATGCTACCAAAAGACAATGCACGTGTCGCCGCAAGTTTCCCGATCGGACGTATCGGGCGTGCAACTTTAGCAAGCTGGCTCGCGGCACCGCACGGCGTGGGTCAAAACAGCGATGCAGGGTTTTCCGATGATGGTGACTCTGGCACATTACTCAATCAAGCCGCGCCACAAAAGACGCTGAGAGCGGCAGCGGTGCTGATCCTCGTCATCAATCGTCCGGACGCGCCGACCGTATTATTCACGCAGCGCACCGCGCATCTCACTGATCACGCCGGTCAGATCAGCTTTCCGGGCGGGCGGGTAGAAGAGCATGATCCCAGCGCCGAACACACGGCTCTTCGCGAAACGGTTGAAGAGACTGGCGTGGACGAGTTGCGCATCGCCTTGATCGGCAGCATCCCGCGCTATACAACCGGCACCGGCTATCTCATCACGCCGGTGGTAGGCTGGATGGAACCGCCGGTTGCGTATCGGCCAGATCCAACTGAAGTCGAAGAGTGTTTTGAAGTGCCGCTGGATTTTCTAATCGCACCTGAAAATCACCGGCTCGAATCGGCGATGTACAAGGGCCGCATGCGCCAGTATTACGCCATTCCCTACGGTCACCGCTACATCTGGGGTGCGACGGCGGGTATGCTGGTGACGTTCACGCGCGTGCTGTCGAATGCGCGCGGGATGTCGTTCCAGCCACCGGTTAAAATGGCACCTGATTCAGGATGATTTTTGTTAAATGCGATTGGAGAAATAGTTTATGAATACAACAGTAAGCGGTTTGCAATTTGAAGATACCGTTGAGGGCACGGGGGCGACAGCGCAAAACGGACAGTCAGTTTCAGTGCATTACACTGGATGGCTTTATACCAATGGCGTCGCGGGCGCCAAGTTCGATTCAAGCAAGGACCGCGGTGATCCGTTTAAATTTTCGCTCGGTGGTGGACAAGTGATCCGGGGCTGGGATGAGGGCGTTGCCGGCATGAAAGTCGGCGGCACACGGCGTTTGGTGATTCCGCCAGAATTGGGCTACGGCGCGCGTGGTGCCGGTGGGGTTATTCCGCCCAATGCGACGTTGCTCTTTGAAGTGGATTTGCTTGGCGTTTAAGCACCTGTGCGCCGGATCGCCACGGTTCTACAACTTGTGCGAGCCCACCATTAGCCGCTGGTACTGGTTGTACTTTTCATCGATGGCAGTGCCGCTTCCGGGTGAGCGCGTAACGGTGATCCATACCTCGGTGGGAAAGGTCGCCGCGAGCTCGGCGGTGTAGTTGATTTCTTCCTCCGCCACACCGCGTGCGGTCTCGAAATCGGGTGCTTTCCAGTCGAACAACAAATGCTGCGCCATCTGGTCTTTGAAAATTTCAAGATCGGCGTCGGCGACTTCGACGACTTCGGCGATCGTACAGCGTGCGCGTCGTGTGAGCGACACGAATGAGGCATCGCAGTAGCAGCGCGGCTCACAGCGATAGCCGTCGGCGAGATTGCACACCGCGAACCCGCCTGAAGTAACCCATTCGTCTTCATCGCAGGCACCGCTCTGTTGATAGAGCTCGGCGTCGGAATTGTCGAGGCGAACGGCTTTCAGGAATTTCAACATGCGCTGAACTTTCAGTCGTGGTCGGCTGCGAAATGCTGCCTACTTGAATCGCACTTTCAGCTTTTCCATCGTCTCAACCAACTTTGCCCGGATACCCGGCTCGAACGCAGAGTGCCCGGCGTCATTGACGATTTGATAGTCCGCCTCAGGAAAAACGCGCGCCAAATCATCGGCCGAAATAATCGGGCAAACCATGTCGTAGCGACCTTGTACGATGGCGGTGGGGATGTGGCGAATTTTTGCGATGTTATCGAGCAGGAAATTTTTCGGCAGGAAAATGTCGTTCAGAAAAAAGTGCGCTTCGATTCGCGAAAGCCCTAACGCCATCCGATCAGAACCGAAGTTGGCCACCAGTGAATCGTTGGGCAAAAGCGTCGAACAGGAGCCTTCATAAATGCTCCAGGTGCGTGCTGCGGGCATGTGCACGGCGGCGTCCGGGTGCGTAAGGAGCGCGTGATATGCCTTCAAAATATCGGCAGGGTCAACACTGGTTTCACGCTCGTACTTGTTTGCGGTGAGATGTCCGACAAACTTGCGCCATGCTTCCGGGAAGACATTCCTGATGCCGACAAGAAACCAGTCGATCTCTGACTGTCGACAGAGAAATATGCCACGCAGTATTAGCGCCATCGTTCGTTGCGGATGATGCTCGGCATAAGCCAACGCCAGCGTTGAGCCCCACGACCCGCCAAACACCATCCAGCGCTCAATGCCGAGGTGTTTCCTCAGGGTTTCGATGTCGTTGATGAGATGCGGCGTGCTGTTGTCACGCAATTCACCGAGTGGGCCGGAGCGACCGGCACCGCGTTGATCGAAAATAACAATTCGGTAAAACGCGGGATCGAAAAATTGTCGGTGTATTGCTGATGCACCCGATCCAGGACCGCCGTGCAGAAATACCACTGGCACGCCTTCAGGGTTGCCCGACTGCTCAAAATACATGGTGTGAATACTGTCGAGTTGCAGTGTTCCGGTCTGGAACGGTTCCAAGGCGGGATAAAGGCCGTTAGTGCCGGGATTTTCGTGTGCTTGCTTCGAGGTGGTATGCATGCGCTATTCGTTGTTAAGTATATGAAAATAAAGATGTTATGAGAATGATCGTCACCATGGAGATGGTAGCAGAAATCGTTACTTTTGGTTTCTTCAACACGATGCGACGCGCATTTATGTTGCGGTGCAGTAGAATGGTGACGAGAATATGACAGCCGGGGCCAATACCGTGCTGCGACATAAAAACAATCCCGAGCCAAGACGTTTCACGGAGTCGACATGTTGTATCAGGTACATGATTTACAGCGCGCGGCAATGCAGCCTTGGCATTGGTGGGCACAGGCCAATGCGGTCGTTTTTGGCAATCCATTTTCACCCGCTTCCTATGCGCCGCAAGCTAACAAACTGGCCGCCAGCTTCGAACTGATGCTGCGACTCAGCAAGAGTTATTCTCGCCCCGCATTTGAGATCCCGCACGTTGAAGTCAATGATCGTACCGTTG
>JANYFH010000306.1 GCA_025362705.1 Betaproteobacteria bacterium | reverse complement strand
GCGAATTTCAACTTCATTCCGCAAGCGCGAATCGACGACTTGATGGTGAGCTACGCAGTACCAGGTGCGGGGGTTGGTGCACACTTTGATAGCTACGACGTTTTCCTGTTGCAGGGAATGGGCATGCGCCGCTGGCAAATTTCCAGCCAGGGCGACTTGCGTTTGAAACCGGGCTTGCCGCTGAAAATTCTCTCGCACTTCAAGCCGACCGAAGAATTCGTGCTGGAAACGGGCGATATGCTTTATCTGCCACCGCACGTGGCGCATAACGGCATTGCCGAAACCGAATGCATGACCTGGTCTATCGGTTTGCGTGGGCCATCGAAACAGGAATTGAGCGTGGCGTTTCTCGACTATCTGCGCGACTCGATCAATCTCACCGGCCAGTACGCTGACGCAGCATTGGAGTCCACTCGGCGCCCAGCCCTGATCGACACGGCGATGCAGGGGCGTTTTGCCGAGCTGCTCGGCGAGGTCCAGTCAGCAGCGCGGGATGAAGCGACCATCCGACGATTCACCGGCTGCTATCTCACCGAACCAAAGTCCCACGTCGTTTTCGATCCGCCGGATACGCCGCTTGCCCTGAATGTATTCACAAAATTGGCTTTGCGTCATGGTCTTGAGCTCGATTTGAAAATGCGCATGCTATATGACAACACAAACGTTTTTATCAATGGCGTGTCCCACTTGCCTTTGCGTAGCTCGCTGGCAGTGTTCCGCCAATTCGCGGATCGGCGAGTGCTGACCGCTGCAGAAATAGCCAAATTGCGGTCAGATTCTGCGTTGGGAATCTTGTACGCGTGCTACTGCGAAGGTGCGCTTGGAATTGCGCGCCGCTGAAACCGGGTGTAGGGTTTCATATCTGAACGACTGAGGAGACGAAATGCAGACGACAAATTCTCCATTGCCTCCATCGACAAAAATCTATCGCCTGATGGAAACGAGAAGCGAAGCGCGCGTCGCCATCGACGAGGTATTGAGTTTGGCGCAACGCGAAATCCGTGTTTTCGATGCCAGCCCAAAACTGCTCAAAGAGCGCGAGTACGGCCAACCTGCGCGCATTGAAACAATACGCGACATCCTGCTGGCAAGTCGCGATCACCGCCTGCGTATCGCATTACACGACACGCGTGGCATTGAAAGCGAACTCCCCCGACTGATTTCGCTCCTTACGCAGTTCTCCGGGCAGGTCCAGATTCACCGTACGGTGGGGCAAGCCGCCGAAGCGCGCGACCCTATGGTTATTGCCGACGACGCGCATTTCTGGCGCAAGCTACACATCGACCATCCGCGATCTGTGGTGACATTGCATAGCGCCGTGGATGCACGTCCATTCGTGGAACGATTTGAGGAAATCTGGGAGCAAAGTGAAATTGCCGTGACTGGGAGCAACCTAGGCTTATGAGCACCGCAGCTATTGTGCAGCGCACCACGAAGCTGCTATACTTGTCGGTCGGTCGAAACAGCATTACAGCATCAGAAGCAGCTTAAAGATTTTTTAAGTCTATCAATGGTGGCTGGAAGGTCACATTAGCCGATAAAAATTTTGATCAAATTTTTCTCCAAGGGAAACAAATGAATAAGTCAATCCTCATCGTTGCAATCGCTGCACTCGGCCTCGCCGCATGTGGCAAAGAAGAACCAAAAGTTGCTCCTGCTGCACCTGCCGCTGTCGTTGCCCCGGCTGCCGCTGTTATTGCACCTGCTGTTGACGCTGCTAAAGACGCTGCTGGTGCCGCTGTTGACGCCGCCAAAGACGCTGCTGGTAAGTCCGTTGAAGCCGCTAAAGACGCTGCTGGTAAGTCCGTTGAAGCTGCTAAAGAAACTGCTACCAAATCTGTCGAAGCCGCTAAAGATGCTGCCAAAGACGTCGCTGTAAAAGCAGTTGACGCTGCGAAAGCAGCAGCTCCGAAGAAGTAATTTCTTCAAAGCTGTATCACAAAAAAGCCGACGCTATGTCGGCTTTTTTGTTTGTGGGTCCCCAGGGAAACGGATTGCGCTAAATTTCCCGCCAATCGAAGCCGCGCTCCTGTTCGGCAATCCCAATCCAACCTGCGTCGCAGCCGAGCACACCCGCCAGTGCTGAAGTTGCCAGGCTTGGCAAGTTGTTTCGCTGCGACAAGTGCGCTGCAAGAATATGCTTAAGCCTGGTGCAATCAATTGCCGCCAACAGGGACGCTGCGGTGTTGTTATCCAGATGCCCGAACTTGCCCGCCACGCGTTTCTTGAGACTGGCCGGATATGGGCCGTTCATCAGCATATCCAGATCGTGATTGCATTCGAGCACCAGTGCGTCGCAACCGGAAAGCGTGGTTTTGATGTGTGCTGTAATGGAGCCAGTGTCGGTTAACACGCCCAGGCGGGCGTTGCCATCCGAGAACACGTACTGAACTGGCTCGAACGCGTCGTGCGGAACAAAATAGGGGGTGACATGCACATCACCCACGGAAAACGCTTCGTGCGGATCGACGAAATTGAGCGGCGCATTCGACAATGAACCCTGGCTGAAAACCTTGGCAGTGCCATGCGTGAGCCATACGGGCAGATTGTGTTTGCGCGCAAATCGGGCAACGCCACCGATGTGATCGGAGTGCTCGTGCGTAACCAGAATTGCGTCGAGATCGGCAGGCGTCAAGCCAGCACGTGCGAGCCTCGCTTCAGTCGCTGCCAGACCAAAGCCGCAATCCATCATCACGGTCGTCCTGCCCACCTGCACGATAAGCGCATTGCCCTCGCTGCCGCTACCCAGCGATGCAAAACGGAGACTCAACGCGAACCCCCGAAAATAAAAACGGGCTCGACATCAAATATGGCGAGCCCGTGTGACAGCAAGTGCATTGAATGAGCCCGGCTAGTCGATAAGACCTATTTGAGCTGTTCCAACAGCAAGCCAAGAATACGTTTGGAGGTACTCGACGTATCCAGCTTGCCATCCGCGCTCTGCACGACAACGTCCGAAATACCCGCTACCTCTGCGACAAGAATACGGTACTGCGGTTTCGATGCAGGATCATCCTTGCGCCAGAATGCGAGTTTTTCAAAGAATCCTTTTCCGCCGTCGCTCGCTTTGGCTTCAGCATCCGGGTCGATATAGCGCACAAAGAAAAGACCCTTGGAACGGTCGCGATCTTCGACGGTGAAGCCGATGCGATCCAGCGCCAGCCCGACGCGGCGCCATGCGCGATCAAATGGTTCGTTAACCTTGAGCGAACCGCTCTTGTCAGGCGCGTAGAAAGCGCGCGCAACATTTGCCGGGGCAGTTGTCGCGCCAGCAATTACGGTCGCTTTGTCGGCGGTACCGGTAAACCCGAACTTGACCATCAGGCGAGCCAGCATTTCCGCTTCAAGTTCTTTATCGGCCGCACGTGGCTGCCATCCGGTACTGTTCTTGTCGGGGTTGGTATAAACCTCTTCAAAGCCACGATGGCTGATATAAACGTCAGTAGTGCCGGGTTCAACGCCTGGCTCCAGCCGCGTCCGGAATTTATCGCGGGAACCCGATTCGTAGATACCATCGAGGACTTTCCCGATGGTACGTCTGACAATATCCATCGGGATTTTTGCGCGATTTTCCGCCCAGTCCGTTTCCATGATGCCGACTTCGGGACTCTCGCGCTTCAGTACGAAGCCGGTCTCGACCCAGAATTCCTTGATAACCGGCCACGCTTTGTCCGGCGGCGTTTTCACCACCAGCCAACGCTGTTCACCGGCGCGCTCAATTCGCGCACTCTCGATCTTTGGCAGCACCGTCGTGCTGGTGACCGGTACGGCACCGCGTTCACGGTTGTAGGTTGAGAATGTGGTCCCTTTGGCATCCGGAATCACAAACCGATCATCAACGACAGGGGCCGTGAGATCGGGTGGCACTTCCAGCGAAGCAATTTTGCCGCCTTGGGAGCGATAGTCGGCATTTTTCCCGGATGTACCTGAGGAGCCGAAATAGCCACAGCCCGTGAACAGAATACTTGTGAGCGCCGCTGCAAGAGCGACAATCAGATTACGCTTCGAACTCATTTATGCGACTTCCTTTAATTTTTCGTCAATACCTGCAGCAATCATGGCGTCAATCAATTGGCCATGAAATTTCGCATCAAACGGTGTGAGCGGCAGGCGAATACCGGATTCGATCAGACCCATTTGATGAAGCGCCCACTTCACCGGAATGGGGTTGGATTCAAGGAACAACTGATTGTGCAAACCAAGCAGGCGATTATTGATTTCGATCGCCTTGGCGCGGTCGCCCTTCAGGGCGGCAACACACATCTGGTGCATCAGGCGCGGTGCGACGTTTGCGGTAACCGAGATTGTGCCATGCGCCCCGAGCAGCAGCAGCGGCAAGGTAGAAACATCTTCGCCCGAATAAATACCGAAGTCTTTCGGCGCGCGCTTCAACAGATCAGCGCCACGCGCCATATTGGCAGTCGCGTCTTTGATGCCAACGATGTTTGGAATTTCAGCCAGGCGAAGTGCGGTGTCATTGGCGAGATCAGCAACGGTGCGACCGGGAACGTTATACAAAATAATTGGCAGGTCAGTCGATTCGGCAATCGCCCGAAAATGAAGGTACTGGCCTTCCTGCGTCGGCTTGTTGTAGTACGGCACCACCGAGAGCGCGTAATCGGCACCGCTAAGTTTGGCGAATTCGGTGAGATGAATTGCTTCCTTGGTCGAGTTGCCGCCGGTACCGGCGATCAATGGCACACGCTTGGCGGTGTATTCCACAGCGGCCTTGATCAGCGTTTGGTGCTCATCAAAATCCACCGTCGGCGACTCCCCTGTCGTACCAACAATGACAATGCCATCGGTTCCCTCGGCGACATGCCAGTCAATGAGCGATTTCAGGCGAGCAAAATCGAGCGCGCCATCGGGCAACATTGGGGTGACAATCGCGACAAGACTTCCGGTCAGCATGGGGATTTTCAGGAAATGTTTGATGCAAGTTTGGACAATTGACCATTTTAACGTAACTAAGGTTCAAAAGTCGCGCGACGCGGGTGCCAGTTTACGTTTTGTACCGCGTGTATTTACGAATACAAACATACAACACTATCACTGGCGCGGTTCGCAGCCCAATAATGCTCTGGAAGCCTCGCCAATTGGCGTTCTATGTACTTTAGTTCAAACTGACGCAATGCACCTGCAAATGCCTTTCGATCGCCGAGACAAACAATACAACGCCCTGCCGCACAAACGCACTTTCCGCGATAATGCCCGCATGCCAACACCAACAACCATCACGCGCGCGAACTGCGCGGCGCTCGACGCGGAAGATTCCTTGCGGGCATGCCGCGAACGATTCGACATCCCCGGGAAAACCATATATCTGGATGGCAATTCGCTGGGCGCTTTGCCCAGACTCACTGCGGCACGCGTTGATGAAGTGGTGCGCGAACAATGGGGCAGCACGCTGATCGGCGCATGGAATAAACGCGCATGGGCAACATTGCCGACACGGGTCGGCGGGAAGCTCGCGCGACTGCTAGGCGCGCGTGACGATGAAGTCATCGCCGCAGATTCCACCTCGGTCAATATTTTCAAACTGCTCGCCGGTGCCTTGGCCTTTACGGACGTGACAACACGTCGGGTGATTCTCAGCGAACGCGGCAACTTTCCAACGGACATCTACATCGCAGAAGGTTTGAACGCGATGCTGGGCCGCAAGTACACGATCAAATTGGTCGAGCCTCACGAAATAGAGAGTGCGCTCGATGCCGACGTGGCGGTCGCGCTCATTTCGCAGGTTGACTACTGCACTGGCCACATGCACGACATGGCGCGGCTGAACGCTCGTGCAAAAAGAGTCGGCACGCGCATCGTCTGGGATTTGAGCCATAGCGCAGGCGCGGTTCCGCTGGCGCTGAATCAGGACGGCGCTGAACTGGCCGTCGGATGCGGATACAAATATCTCAACGGCGGGCCAGGTGCGCCTGCATACGTCTATGTGGCCAAAGCCTTGCAGGCAAATTTCGCCAACCCGCTGTCGGGCTGGTTCGGCCATCGCGCACCCTTCGCGTTTGAAGGCAGTTATGCGCCCGCACCTGGAATCGAGCGCCTGCTTTGCGGTACGCCGTCGGTGATCGCGCTTAGCGCGCTGGAATGCGGAATCGACACTTTCGCCAACACGTCGATGCAAGCGCTGCGAATAAAATCATTGGCGCTCACCGACCTGTTCCGCGCCCTCGTCGAACAGGAATGCGGCGATTTCAGCTTCACCTGCGTGACACCAATTGAACCAGAACAACGCGGCAGCCACCTCTCGTTCGCACACGAGCACGCGTACGCGATCATGCAAGCCATCATTGAACGCGGTGTGATTGGCGATTTCAGGCAACCGAATCTGATGCGCGTGGGATTCACGCCGTTGTATGTGCGCTTCGTTGATTGCTGGGATGCCATCAGCATCTTGCGCGAAGTGATGCTGAGTGGTGCTTGGAAAGCGGAAAAATATCATCAACGCAATGCGGTAACCTGACAAAACCCCATGACCACATTCGCCCCGATCAAAATCGATTTCGATTTGCCCGTGCAAAATCTCAAGCGCATGCAAATTACGCCGGGCGCAGCGTGGGCCAAGGTACTTTCTGAGCCCTCTGCAACCGAACGAATCGAACTCAAAAATCGCATCAAGCGTTTGCTCAAAGAACAGAACGCCGTGTTGGTTGCGCATTATTACGTGCATCCGGATTTGCAGGATTTGGCTGAAGAAACGGGAGGCTGTGTTTCGGATTCTCTCGAGATGGCGCGCTTTGGCCGTGACCATGCGGCGCAAACAGTGGTGGTGTGCGGCGTTCGTTTCATGGGCGAAACGGCGAAAATCCTCAATCCGGAAAAACGCGTACTGATGCCGGAACTGGAAGCCGAGTGCTCGCTCGACCTCGGTTGCCCACCGGATGAATTCACAAAATTCTGTGACGAGCATCCTGACCGCACCGTCGTCGTTTACGCCAATACCAGCGCTGCCGTCAAAGCGCGCGCCGACTGGATGGTCACGTCGAGCATCGGGCTCAAAATCGTTGAGCATCTGCATGCGAAAGGCGAGAAAATCATCTGGGCACCGGACCGGCATCTGGGCGCATACATTCAGCGTGAGACCGGTGCCGACATGTTGCTGTGGCAGGCGTCCTGCATTGTCCACAATGAATTCAAAGCGTTCGAATTGGCGGAATTGAAGAAAGCGCATCCGCACGCAAAGGTGCTGGTTCATCCTGAGTCGCCCGAGGCCGTCATCAAACTGGCCGATGTGGTGGGCTCAACAACACAAATCATCCGCGCCGCGCAGACTCTGGCCACCAAAGAGTTCATTGTTGCCACCGACAAAGGCATTTTTCACAAGATGAAAGCTGCGGCGCCGGGCAAAATTTTCATCGAGGCACCGACGGCTGGAAATTCCGCTACCTGCAAGAGCTGTGCACATTGCCCGTGGATGGCGATGAATGGTTTGGCCAATTTGGCGGAAGTATTGGTAACGGGAAAGAACGAGGTTCACATCGAGACTGACGTTGCCGCGCACGCCAAAATTCCCATCGACCGCATGCTGGATTTCGCCAAGGGGCTCGATCTTGCGAAAATTTCCGTCAAAAATGAACCGGGCCGCGCTGACGGCATCGGGCCTGCGTAAAGGGAACTGCGGGGGCACTGCTTTAGTGGAGATTGCGCGTCACAATAGTTAACACTTGTCGATGGAAACAATGTGCCAGCACTATAGGTACAACGTGCAGCATGGGTTAAACTCATTGCACTTATCCCGGCTTTCAGCGACACCGCAAAATCGGGACAATGAGTCAATAGCAAATTACGCATAACATGAGTAAAGACGCATTGAACACCGGTGATACTCCAAGCGCCCGAATAGAGGCAAGCGAAATCGACCCTGCCGTTCTTGCTGAACTCACGCGCGCTGTATTGCCCTATCTCGGCCCCTACTCCATTACAACTGTAAAGCGCGCCAGCCGGACGACGCCTGATGCCAGCGAACTGGTACGCATGGTCGCGCAGCACATTGATGATCTTGGCAAGCGCGAATTGTTTATCAAGAGCGCCAAGCGGATTCTTAGCGATGCTCGCCCGGTACAGCAGTCGGCTCCAGTTCCTGCCCGCGGCACACAAATCAATACTGGGGGTCGGCCTGCAACACCAATTACACCGGAGCTGGTGAACCGTGGTGAGGCCGCACTTGCGCCTATCATCGGTCCACTCGCCAACGTGTTGGTACAGCGGTATGCAAAGGTCTCCGAGAATTCGCGGGATTTTTTTGAACGCCTGGCAGGTCATCTGCGTTCAACAGAAGAACGGGAGTCGTTTTTTGCCACTATCCGCGAAGGCGGTAGCGCTTAGGCGGCTGACGGCCCGGCAATCGCTGTATCCGCAACCGGTATTGGCGCTGCGGCGCAATCGTATTCGATAACCAAACAAGGAGAGCCCATCATGGGCCTGAGACTCAAATTCAACCTGATGTTGCTCATCATTTTTTTGGCGGGCTTCGCCGCGGTAGGCGTGGTTGCAAAACGCTATCTCGAACAACAGGCCATCGATGACGCACAGCGGGCGGCGATGGTGGTACTCGACGCAGCGAGTTTTGCCAAACTCGATCCGCGCATTGCGTCCGGACTTGGCTCGCGGCTTGTCGACATGAAAATCCGCGAATTCCTGCCCGGCGAAAATCTAAGCGGCATCGAAACGCAGGTCGCGCAGCGATTGAAATCCAGTAGCAGTGGCCAGATGGCGGAGATAATCACGGCGCCGTCAGGCGGCCAGCGTCTCGCGGTGGCGCGCACGTTTCGCGCGGCTGAAACCGGGGCGGCCACCATCCGTTTGGCCAACATCGATCTCGCACCTATTCTCACCAACGTCAATCTGGCGTTAACTACGTTGATGAGCTCGATTGGCGCCGTCTTTTTCGCGGTGTTTTTTGTATTGAATCTGATGCTGGACCGGATGATCGTCCGCCCGGTTGCGGAAATGGCGCTTCAGGCAGACGCAGTCTCGATTGGTAATTTCGAGATTCCTGAGTTCTTGCCGAAATCCAAGGATGAGATCGG
>JANYFH010000305.1 GCA_025362705.1 Betaproteobacteria bacterium | reverse complement strand
CAGCGCTTTTACTGGCATTGGAATTTCACGCCACGCTCCCGGCGCCAGGTCGCCCAGTGACCAATCCCCAATCGAGATCCGCACCAGGCGCAGCGTGGGCAAGCCGATTTTGGCGGTCATGCGTCGTACCTGGCGGTTTTTTCCTTCGCAGATGGTGATCGAAAGCCATGAAGTGGGAATTGCTTTACGAAAACGTACCGGTGGGTCGCGTGCCCAGAGCGCTATAGGTGCAGGTATGACGCGTGCCGTAGCGGGGCGGGTCACAAAGTCGCTCAAATCAACGCCTTCACGCAGGGGTCGCAGATCGGCATCGACAGGTGCACCTTCAACCTCTACCCAGTAGGTTTTCGGCAATTTATGACGCGGATCGGCGATCTGTGCTTGCAAGCGACCGTCGTCGGTGAGCAGCAGCAATCCCTCGCTATCGGTATCAAGTCTGCCGGCGGGATAGACGTTTGGCAGCGCAATGAAGTCCTTTAGCGTCGATTTTTCGCCTGACGGACTGAATTGGCAGATTACGCCGTAGGGTTTGTTAAATTGAATCAACATGTCCGGATTAATGACAATAATGAAAAAGCCCCTTGCAGCTTGCGCTGCAAGGGGCTTTCACAGCAACCTTGATATTACGGGTTGCCGATGTTTGAAGCTTGTTTGCCTTTAGGGCCTTGCGTGATTTCAAAACTGACTTTTTGACCCTCTTTGAGGGTTTTAAAGCCGTTCATCTGGATTGCCGAGAAGTGCGCGAACAAATCTTCGCTTCCGTCATCGGGTGTGATGAAGCCAAAACCTTTGGCGTCGTTAAACCATTTTACTGTACCAGTTGCCATTGCAATTGCATCCTTTTACGAACAATCGGGTTGGAGACCCCCGGAATCGTTTTGCTATCAAGGCCCGCAACCGCCAAGGCAAATGCAGTAAACCTGAAGCCAAACTCCAACACGCCTTTTACCGGCTATATTCAACCAAGTCAACATTTTGAAGAAATTTTTGCGTCTGACAGTTGTATGCACGCAAATTTTGCCGAAAACGGAGGAATATGCACCTTACCAGCGCGGTTGCGTCGGCAGACCAAGGACTTGAATGTCGTGTTCGCTGCCCTTATTATCAGTTGCACCTCCACGGATCATTTGAATGGCGACGAAGCAACCAAAATCCAACCCGACCGGCGACACGCTGCTGCAGGAAACGCCGGCGAAGACCAAACCGCCTTCGATGTGGCAAGTGGTGATGTACAACGACGACTACACGCCGATGGAATTTGTGATCGATGCGTTGCAGCAGGTGTTTGGGCACACACAGGAAATGGCCACGCAGATCATGCTCAAAGTCCATACCGAGGGGCGTGGCGTATGCGGTGTTTACCCACGGGATGTCGCAACAATGAAAATGGAACAGGTCGTGGACTATGCGCGGCAACACCAGCACCCGTTGCGCTGTGGCATGGAAGAAGTCTGAGTTGTGCAGCTGTATAGGGCGATTGAATCCGTATTGTGTTGGAATCGGTAAGTAGTAGTAAGCTTTAAGTAGTTTGATTGCACTCTTGAAAGGTAAATCATGATCGCCCAAGAACTCGAAGTGAGTCTCCATATGGCATTTGTCGAAGCCCGGGCAAAGCGCCACGAGTTCATTACTGTCGAGCATTTGCTGCTCGCGTTGCTTGAAAACCCTTCCGCACAGGAAGTGCTGAAAGCGTGCGCTGCAAAAATTGACGAATTGAAAAAAGCGCTCTCCGAATTCATCGAGCAGCACACTCCTATTGTCGCGGGCGATGGTGAAGTAAATACCCAGCCCACGCTTGGTTTTCAGCGCGTGATTCAGCGCGCGATTTTGCACGTTCAATCGTCTGGCAAGAAAGAAGTGACCGGCGCCAACGTGCTAGTCGCGATTTACGGCGAAAAAGATTCGCATGCCGTGTATTTCCTGCATCAGCAGGGTGTGTCGCGTCTTGACGTTGTGAACTTCATCTCCCACGGCATTTCCAAGGCTGCGCCTGCCGGTGGGCAGAAGGATGAGCCCGAAGCCGAGGGGGCCGAGGGCGAACAAGCCGGCGGTGCACTGGAGAGTTTCACGCTGAACCTCAACCAGATGGCCATCGATGGAAAGATCGATCCGCTGATCGGGCGCGACAAGGAACTCGAGCGCGTGATTCAGATTCTCTGCCGCCGCCGGAAAAACAATCCGCTGTTGGTCGGTGAAGCCGGTGTTGGCAAGACTGCAATCGCCGAGGGCCTGGCCAAGTGCGTAGTTGATGGTCAGATCCCCGATATCCTCGCCAAGGCACAGGTTTATTCGCTCGACATGGGTGCGTTGCTAGCGGGCACAAAATATCGTGGCGACTTCGAGCAACGCCTGAAAGCGGTACTGAAGCAGCTAATGGATAACCCGAATGCCATTTTGTTCATCGATGAAATTCACACGCTGATCGGTGCCGGTTCTGCATCCGGCGGTACGCTCGATGCGTCCAATTTGCTTAAGCCCGCGCTGTCGTCCGGACAATTGAAGTGTATTGGTGCGACGACCTACACGGAATTTCGTGGTGTGTTTGAAAAAGACCACGCGCTGGCGCGCCGCTTTCAGAAAGTCGATGTCGTCGAGCCGTCGATTGCCGAAACTATCGAGATTCTCAAAGGCCTGAAATCGCGCTTTGAAACGCACCACGGCGTGAAGTACACATCGACCGCGCTCACGACCGCGGCTGAGCTTTCGGCTAAATACATCAATGATCGCCATCTTCCGGACAAGGCAATTGACGTGATCGATGAAGCTGGTGCTGCGCAACGCATCGCGCCGAAATCGAAGCAGAAGAAAACCATCGGCAAACCGGAGATTGAAGAGATCGTCGCAAAGATCGCGCGCATTCCGGCGAGAAACGTATCGAGTGACGATCGCAGCGCACTGAAAACGCTGGATCGGGATCTACGATCAGTGGTATTTGGTCAGGACAAAGCCATCGAAGCGCTTTCGTCGGCGATCAAAATGGCGCGATCCGGCATCGGCAATTCGGCCAAGCCAATTGGCTCCTTCCTGTTTTCGGGGCCAACCGGTGTGGGCAAGACCGAAGTTGCCAAGCAGCTTGCCTTCATTCTCGGCGTTGAACTCATTCGCTTCGACATGTCCGAATACATGGAGCGGCATGCCGTGTCGCGCATGATCGGCGCGCCTCCCGGCTACGTCGGTTTCGATCAGGGCGGCTTGATGACCGAGGCAATTACCAAGCATCCTTACTCGGTGTTGCTGCTCGATGAAATTGAGAAAGCGCATCCGGATATTTTCAATGTGCTTCTGCAAGTGATGGATCACGGAACGCTCACCGACAACAATGGCCGTAAAGCTGATTTCCGCAACGTCGTGATTGTGATGACTACAAACGCGGGCGCATCAGAGTTGTCGAAGTCGTCCATTGGCTTCACTGACAGCAAGAAGGCAGGTGACGAGATGGCCGAGATCAAGCGCATGTTCACGCCGGAGTTTCGCAATCGGCTGGACGCGACAATTTCGTTTGCGCCACTGGACGAGAACATCATCCTGCAGGTGGTCGACAAATTCCTTATGCAGTTGGAAGCCCAGCTGACCGAGAAAAAGGTCGATGTCACGTACACCGACGCACTGAAGAAATATCTGGCCAAAAATGGTTTCGACCCGCTGATGGGCGCAAGGCCGATGGCGCGCCTGATCCAAGATACGATTCGTCGTGCCCTGGCTGACGAACTGCTGTTCGGGCGGTTGTCCAATGGCGGTAAAGTGACAATCGATGTAGACGCCGACGGCAAGGTGAAGCTCGACATCAGCGAGGAAAAAGAGGCAGTGACGCAGGAGTCCTGATCACGCTGATATCGTGTCATGAGTCGCAAAAAAGCCACGCCTGAACCGCGTGGCTTTTTTCTTTCCGCGTGCCGCGATGCACTACGAGCAATTTCATATGACTTGCGCTATCCTCGTTGCGGCGCGAAGATTGTCAGCAAACACCTGCATAAAAAACACGAGGAGACTTATATGAACAAAATGATGTCCTTTGCACTGGCTGCAGTAACGATGCTGTGCGGTTTCGCGGCAGTCGCGCAACAGCCTGCGCCCGCCGCACCAGTGGCGGTACCTGCACCCATACCTTTCGCCGCAGCGAATCTCACACCGCTCGGCGTGCGTTCGCTTGCAGCCAATTGCGCGGCCTGCCACGGCACCAACGGCAATAGCGCTGGCGGTGCGATACCGGGTTTGGCCGGGATGAACAAAGAATATTTTCTGAATCAGCTCAAAGCCTTCAAGGAAGGCAAACGCGAAGCCACCGTCATGCACCAGATTGCCAAGGGCTATTCCGATGCCGAGATGGCAGCGTTGGGAGACTACTTTTCTGCGCAGAAAAAATAACCTACAAGGTCATGGAGACAATGATGAAGACAAATCGCAGAACATTCCTCAAGGTGTCCGGGGCAACGACCGCAGCCGTCGGCGTTTCGGCAATCACCGGTTGCGCATCCATCGGCGGCACGACCGGACCGAAGGTCGTTATCGTAGGCGGCGGTTATGGCGGCGCGACCGCCGCCAAATACATCAAGATGTGGGGTCCGAATATCGACGTTACGCTCGTTGAGCGCAACGCCGAATTTATTTCGTGCCCGATTTCGAATCTGGTGCTCGGCGGCTCGCAGACAATGAAAGACATTACCGTCAGCTACGATGCGTTACAGAAAAAATACGGTGTAAAAATACTGCGCGGTGAAGCGACTGGTGTGGACGTTGAGAAGAAAGTTGTGCGCATGGCCAATGGCGATGCAATTTCATTTGATCGCGTGATACTCTCGCCCGGCGTTGATTTCATGTACGACCAAATACCCGCGTTGAACAATGCCGCCGCGCAGGAAAAAATCCTCCACGCGTGGAAAGCTGGCGCGCAGACCATTGCCTTGCGCAAGCAGCTCGAAGCAATGCAGGACGGCAGTGTATTCGCAATCTGTATTCCCGAAGCGCCGTATCGTTGCCCGCCGGGCCCTTATGAGCGTGCCTGCCAGGTCGCAGCCTATTTCAAGCAGGCCAAACCAAAATCGAAAGTGCTGATTCTCGACGCGAACATGGATGTCACCTCCAAACCCGGCTTGTTCAAAAAAGCCTGGGCGGACATGTATGCGGGCATGGTCGAATATCGTGGTGGCTCAAAATTGCTGGATGTTGATGTTGCCACCAGCATCGCCAAACTGGAATTCGGTGATGTGAAGGCTGATGTGCTTAACGTGCTGCCGCCGATGAAGGCGGGTTCAATCGCCAATTCGTTTATCACGGCAAACAAGCGCTGGTGCGAAATCAACTGGCTCACTTATGAAGCCAAAAATGCGCCTGGCGTACACCTGCTGGGTGACGCGTTGCAGATAGCTCCCGCAATGCCAAAGTCCGGCCACATGGCCAATGGGCACGGCAAGACTTGCGCGGCAGCGGTGGTTGCGCTGTTAACGGGAGAAGCGCCGAATCAAAGCCCGACGCTGACCAATACTTGCTACAGTTTTGTCTCCGCCGAGAAAGTGATTCACGTGGCCTCGGTCCACAAATATGACGAAGTCGCCAAGACCATGAAAGCCGTTCCCGGTTCGGGCGGCGTGTCTGCACAGTCAAGTGAGTTGGAAGGGCAGTATGCAATGACGTGGGCGAAGAACATTTGGGCTGATGCGCTGGGATAAGTGTGGACACTCGACATGCCCTGCGGCATGTCGAGTGCCTCACGAATCCGAGCCGCCTGGCGGCGGCGAGCGGGTCGTAAAACAAGGCGTGAGCTAAGTTGGAACACGCAAACTCCAGCACTGGAGCGCCCTCCAGTATGAAAATGTCTGAAAACGCGCACCAGTGCTGGAGTTTCATTTTTGAATGAGCCACCCCGCGTTGAACGCGTCATTCGCAATCGAGGTGAGGACATGATCCCGCCACGCCCCGTCGATAAATAAATAATCCTTGGCGAATCCTTCGATGCGGAAACCCAACCTCGCAAGTAGCCGACCACTACGGACATTTTCCGGTCGATAGTTTGCCGCGATGCGATGTAGCTTTTGTTCCTCGAACATGTAGCGATTGGTGGCGTGCAAGGCCTCGTTCATCAGGCCGCGTTTCTCGTATTCGCGGTCGATCTGATAGCCGAGCACGCACGAACAAAATGGACCCCTCGCAATTTGCGAATAGCCGATGCTGCCGATGACGCGATCTGGGTGCTCGTTTGGCGAAAGCCAGAAATGCACTGCAGTGTTTGCATCGAATGTTGCAGCACACTTTGCGACCGTATCACGCCAGTGCTCAAACGTATAAAGCCCGTCCGGCTCAGGCGGATTCCACGGTTTCAGGTGTTCGCGATTGCGCACCGCGAAATCGAGCATGGCTGCAGCCTGATCGTCGCGCGGTAACGAAATGAGCAGTCGTTCGGTAGAAAACATTACTGCTGCCACGCGAATGGATTCAGCCTGATTCACGCAAAAAACGTACATGCGAAATCAGCCCGGATGATTTATCGATGTGATAAATCACGACTGCGCGGCGCAGATCCGGTACACGGCCGGTAATGCTTTCTTCGTCAATGACGTAGTCACCGATACATACGCGTGAGACGATTTCGCAATACAGATTGGGCGAGCTTGCGAAAAGCGCCACATAGCGCGGACGCATTTCGGCGTGGCCGGTCAGTAGACGTGTGCCATCACCATCATCTACTACGCAATCAGTGTTGTAGCAAGCCATGAACGCGTCAACATCGTGCGCGTTGTAGGCGGCAAGTTGCGCTTCCACCGGATCGATGAGATTCGCAGTCATCGTCTGGTTATCCGGCAAACACGCTCCAGCTTTGCGCAAAATTCTCCAGTGGCCCACGCTTGAACCCTGATTTGGCAAACTGGTGCCAACGGCCAACGACAAATGCCATCACTGCATTCGCATAGGCGGTGGCGTCAAGCGAAGCATGCAATGCACCATCGGTG
>JANYFH010000293.1 GCA_025362705.1 Betaproteobacteria bacterium | reverse complement strand
ATGAACCTGGTATTTTTAAGGTAGAGATCAAAAACCGCTTTTTTCGTTCGCTCATCGCCGCGTTCATAAACACGCACCAGCAACATCAGCGCCACAGCCCGCGCCTCGTGCCAGCTCGATTTCAACAACGGCAGTGCGACGTCGATACCCGCGTCTTTCATGTCGCGCACCAGCGCGCGCAACACTGGCACGCGGATGCCCAGGAACGCATCGCCCTCACCGTACTGCCCCGCACCGGTTTTGAAAAATCGCTGTGCGAATGCCGCCGCGCTGGCGCTGCCGAGCTTGGTGAGCGCAACGAGTGTCTGTGCGGATGTCGCTCGCGCAGATACTTTTGGCGACTTTGCGTTTACTGCGCGACTGGTTTTCCGCTTTGGGCTTGCTGCCATTCTGCCTCCAGTTGCGCGCCGGTTTTGTAATGCGGAACGCGCACCAGCAAGCGGTAGTAGCGATGGGTGAACGCGTTCGCCCCTTTGACCTCACTCGTCCAGTATTGATCGGCGAGTTGCAAATTCTTCTTTTCATCCATCAGAAAATACTTGCGCGAGCTCTGGCCGCCAAAAATGTAGAGCTTGCCATCAATCAGTTTCCAGGTATCCGGATCGCCGCCCCAAGGAATCCCGTAAACGATGCCGTTTGAGCAAAAGCCGCCATATTGCGGCACGTACTTGGCAGGCTCCTTGGTGAACATCGCTTTATTTTCTTCGCTGGCGAAGCGATAGGTGGCGCCCTCGTGCGTGGCTTTGATTTCGGGCTTGCCGAGTGTGTGAATGCCCACCGTGAAATAGGCAACCGGATCGTGCCCTTTCAGCATCAGCACACTGTCAGCACCATCGGAAATGCTGTTGTACGGACCAACCGTCGTGCAGGCGCCAAGTGCCATCGCTGCAACGAAGGCGATGGTGAGTTTCACTATTTGAGCCGGTTTCAGCCAATTCATCATCTTCATTTTTTGCCTGCTATTCATGTTTGTGGATTTGATAACTATACCCGGATCGATCATCTGTGCTACCGCATCGGAGGTACAGCGGCACAGTGGCTGCGGCGGTATAATTCTCCTCCCCGCACCAGAATGAAATTGCCATGAAACGCGTACGCAACAAATCCCCTCTTCGCCTGAGCCGTGATGCCGAGCGCTTGATTACCTTGTCCACCGGACTATCTGTTTCGGGCAGTCGCGCCGAGGATCGGGTGTGGGAGGCGGAAATTTCGTCGCTCGTCATCAAGTCACTGGAAGGCGGCACCGGCCCCGGGATGGAAGCGGCGCTGGATCACACATTCAAAACCAACCCTGTCGCCCACGACGTGCTGATGGAGCTCATCGAGGCGGCGTCAGAATCCACGCAATTGCAAGTGGCAGACGTCAAGTGGGATGTGTTGCTGCTCGCATTGCCGATGGTGGCATGGTCGCGTTACGCGATTCCTTCGGGCCCTGTTCCGCAGGAGATCAGCGATGTCCTCGTCACGCACCTGCAGGCGCACGTGCTGGCACGTGATGCGCGTGCGGCCATGAGCCCTTACCTCTACAGTATCGACCAGATGCCGCACGATTTTTCGGGCGTGCGCAAAATGACCATCAAGCTCGGCGAAGCAGCGATTAGCCAAACGCGTCCGCGTTTTGATTTTTCGCGCGCTCCCGAAACTGCGCCTCTGCTGGCTGACTCGCGCTTTTTGCTTGCGGCGGTCGCTGTTCCCGAAGGCGCGCCACTATTTCGCTGGCAGGAAAAAACTGAAAAGCTCACCCGTACCGATTGCCTCGAGCGCTGGGTTGCGCAGGGTCGGCCGAATCTGGCACCACTCTTGCCCGGAACCGCTTTCGAATGCTGCCTGCCCGATGCGTACTTCCACAATTGCCGCGAATCCGACCGGCGTGTGCGGCCCTACTCGCTACGCGCGGCAATCGGTTATCTCGAAGACACGCTGAAGACCGATGCTGGACATTTGCGCGCGATCATCGCGGGCGTCGGCGATGAGTTGGTCGATGAATACCGTATTGGATTCACCCTGCGCGGTCATGACGAAGTTGTGCACGGTGTGGTGTGGCCGCTGTTCGGTCGCGAGGACGACGACAAAGCCGAAATGGATCAACGCACGCCGCGTGAGGAAATCGAAGCGATCCTGAAAGAATTCAAGGTCGGCGAAGTCGTGAAATTCGCCGAGCTGTTCGCGCCCGAGTTTTGCGAAGATTGTGGCGCACCCCTGTTCGCCGATGCCGACAAGGAAATGGTGCATCCGGAGTTACCGGAAGAGGCAGATTCGGCACCGGTCCACTATCACTAAATATACTGCGCACCGGCACGTCCGCAAACGCATCCCGCAATCAGGGGTTGAGTGAGGTTATTCACAGTGTTCGCACGCGGCGCTATGGTATGGTTTTGCGTTATCCAATAAAAACAGTTTTATCGCGTACCTCATCACGTTGGCATTGGGTGGTGCCAATATCCCAGAGGTTTTTCCTACGATGAAGTTTGTCCCCTGCATTTCCAGTTTCGCTATAGCATCCACGCTGGCATTTGCCGCAGGTAACGCCGCGTCACAAACGCCCGGCGCACCGACTATCGGCACCGCCACTGCTGGTGTCGCACAGGCGTTCATATCTTTTGCAGCGCCGGCGTCGACGGG
>JANYFH010000292.1 GCA_025362705.1 Betaproteobacteria bacterium | reverse complement strand
GTGAACCTGTCGTGCTGATAAAGGTGCCGCTGTATGTATTGCCGCTCCAGGTTCCGTCGGTAATGGCATACCAGGTTGCTTTACCGTCCAGACCGTAGGTGTACCACGCGCCAAACAAAATACCCGCCTGCTGCGTGAGGTTAATGCCCCAGCCGTCCTGTGCGCTGCCGCCCCACCAGATATCGCCTACCTGGATTGGCGAAGTGCCGCGCCCAAAGACCTGTCGCTGCATCGATTTTTGTCCGGAAATACCGTTGATCACATATTGCAACGTCGCCGTTGAATTGCTGGTGAAATTGATGCTGATATTGCCCACCGCGGTGCCCACTTTAAATTGCGCGGCGTTGTAATTATTGAGCGGTGCCGAAGTGGGCTGATAGATTGCACCTGAGTACGTGGTGAAGTCGCTGTTCCAGGCACCCCCGGGCAGTACATACCAAATCGGTTTGCCTGCGCTGTCGTAGACGAAAAGAGCGTTCAACTGAATTTGGCCGTGTTGCTGAATCGACATGCCCCAGCCATTCTCTGATGACCCGACCCACCACAAGTCGGTGTAATTTTGCGGTCCTGCGCCGGCAATAGTTGCGCGGAACATGCCTCGGCCATAGGTGGCGGCAACCAACGTCGAGGGGTCGTACCAAAATAGTTCGCGTACGCGTACGCTGGCCGGGCCGTCGTTGTTGGTGCTCCAGGTCTGGCCGCCGTTTTCGCTCGTGTAAACGCCGTTGGCTGTGGCTGCATACAACCAATTGGTTTGTACCGGATGCCGCTTAAGGTCGTGAACGGTAACGGCAGGCAGGTTGTTATGGATGTTTGCCCAAGTGGCGCCGCCATCGGTGGTGGTCCAGATTCGCGCCAGCGCGAAACCGGAATACGACACCCACACGCGGTTCGGATTATCGGGGTCGATCGTGATGCGGTTCGCGGTGCTTGTTGGTAGCACGGCAGCACCTACCCGCGTCCATGTCGGTACACCGCTCAGGCCGTTGGTGCTCTTCCAGACCTGCCCGGGAGTGCTGCCGCTGGCATTGTGTCCGATCCATACAATATTGGAATCTTTTTCGGCAACGGCAACCGCGCTGATATAAGGTTTGTCGCCAGTGGCGACGGGCACCACCGGTGATTTGACCGCAGCCCAGGCTGGCACAGCGTCCTTGACGTTTTCGCTGACCCATAAGGAATTGGCACCCACCAGCATACGGTTGCGATTGTTTGGATCGAGGATGAACGGTGCAATGAAATTGGCGGCTTCGATGTTATTGGCGCCACAGTAGGTATTGGCACTGGTGTTTTTCAGCGCATCGGTGATGCCCGTACAGATAAAGAGTCGCTGGCTCAGGCCGGACGTGCGGTGGATTGATGCGTATACGTATTCGCCGTACAGGATGCTGTCGTCTACCGGATCGACGGCGACAAAGCCACCATCTCCGCCGGCAAACCGATCCCAGCTGGTACCAGAGTTATAGCTAAGCGTGCCGTTATCTTGCGTACCGCCGATGATTTTGCCGCCCGCAGCACGTTTACCCGCACCACCGTAAAACTGGGTGACGGCCAAACCGTTGTTAAGGTTTTGCCAATTGCCACTGCCGGAAGAACTCACACTAAAAATATTGTTGGCGCGATAAACGCCGCCGTCGTTGCCAAAATAAACGATCGGATTGCCGGTGCTGAAGTTAGGCACGGAGATGATTGCATGATGGTCGGCATGCGGCTGCGGAAATCCCGGGGCCGCCTGTTGCCAAGTGCTGATACGCGTGAAAAACATGCCACCGTCCATCGATTGATACAAATCCAGGCCACCGGTGACGATGTGATTTTCATTGGTCGGATCGACCCAGATCGTGTTGTCGTAATCGCCCTGGTCATTCAGATGTTTTGGCGAGGACAGCATCACCCATGTAGCGCCACCGTCGTCGCTCTTCCAGATTTCGCCGCGTGCAGCGGTCGAACTACCCCCGCTATCGAGCGACATGAAAACCAGATTCGGGCTGTTTTTGGCATAGGCCAGCTCAGCCCGCGCGGTAGAGCCACGACCAGTTGCTTCCGTGATCAGCGCAACAGTTTGCGACCAGGTCGCGCCGGCATCGCGTGAATAATAAACGTGCCCGTTTTCGGCTCCCGCTACCATGTTGGATGGATTGTTCGGGTCGAATTTGAGGTCGAGCACGTTGGGTGGATTGATGGTAACGACCGTTCCCGTCGCGAGCTGAATGCGCGCCCATGAAACGCCACCATTGGTCGAGCGCATGATAGCGCCTTGCGTGAGGTTGTTGCCGCGCGTGGTCGCCGCAAGCACCAGATTGGGATTCGCCGGGCTAACGGCGATGCGGTTAACACTTCCCCATTCATTGCCTAGCGTGTTTATTGCAGTGTCGGTTGTCGTGTTGGCCAGAAAATTCCAGGTAACGCCCCCATCGGTGCTCTTGAACATGCCGATCCCGGCAAGTCCGGTGAAACTCTCGCCGGTACCGGCGTACAGTACGTTCGGGTTGCTAGGATCCATCGCGAGCGCACCGATGGCAAGATTGCCAATGAAATCCGCGACCGCAGCATAAGACTCCCCGGCGTTTTCGGATAGCCAGATACCACCGGTTGCTGCCCCAACAAAAATGCGGTTCTGGTTACGAGGATCGATCACGATAGAGCGCACACGACCACCGACGTTACCGGGGCCTAGTGCAGACCACTGCGCGCTGCTGATGCCAGCGGCCAATGTCTTCGCGTTCTCGCCCGCATCGCTTTGACGCTTGCTCGTGTACATTTGTTTGCGTGCGGCTTCGGCGGCCAGCGTTTGGGTCGCATTGGGCAACTTGCCCTGATCGTCGGCATCCCACTGCCGCATAAATTCCTTGGCGGGCGCGCGAAACATTTTTCGATCAGCATTGCGATACTTATTGCGATCCGCCAGCATCACCTTACTGACTTCCGGCTCGGGCATGGCGCAGATCTGCTCGCTGTTTTTTCCGGTCGCGGCGCGCAGTTTGGCGATCATGACAGTGGCCATATCGATGCGCGCGGAAACTTCATCGTCGGTGAGTGCGTCCAATCCCGTGCAACGATCTATTTTTGCCACGTTGGTCTTTGCGGCGACGGGATCGAGCGGCGGTATCTGAGCGCAGCCGATGGCTAGAAAGGCAATCACGGAAGCAGTGGTTGCCGGTCGCAAGACGGAAAATTTCATGGTGATCCTAAACAAACGTAAGGCGAAGATTTTAACGCGGACTACGCGTATTCAGGCAATCCATGTGGCGCCGAGCTAAAGCAACACCCGCTCGATACCACCCTCATTTGCTTTTTTGACGTACTCGGACATCCAGTCCGCTCCCAGCACATGCTTGGCGATCTCGACGACGATATAGTCTGCCGTGGTACTGCTATCGTTGTCAAAGCGAGACAGGCCCTGCAAACATGACGGGCACGAGGTCAGGATTTTGACGTCACCGGAAAAGCCGTCAGCGCGAATATTGTTCGCACCTTTACGCATTTCTTCTTCCTTGCGAAACCGCACCTGAGTCGAAATATCGGCGCGCGTTGCCGCCAGTGTTCCCGATTCGCCGCAGCAGCGCTCGTTCTGTGCAACTGTCGCCCCCATCAATTCATTCACCACCTTCATGGGCTGATAGGTTTTCATCGGTGAATGACAGGGATCGTGATACATGTAACGTGTACCAGTGACACCTTCGAGTTTCACGCCTTTTTCCATCAGGTACTCGTGAATATCCAGCAACCGGCAGCCCGGAAATATTTTGCCAAACTCGTATTTTTGCAGCTGATCCATGCAAGTGCCGCAAGAGACGATGACGGTCTTGATGTCGAGATAGTTCAGCGTATTG
>JANYFH010000093.1 GCA_025362705.1 Betaproteobacteria bacterium | reverse complement strand
TGTTTCAACTCTGCGCAAACGCCAGCCTGATCCAGTGTCTCGCCGTCTTTTCCACTTGAAGGCGCATAGCTGACCTTGTCGACGCCGACATCGCGTCGAAAAACCCAGTGCCGCCAGGTGTGGGACCCAAACGCGTGTCCTTCGTCGGCACGCGCTTTCCAGAACGCCGTCCACGATGGATCGAGTGAGGTGTCACCACGTGCGGTTTTCTCATTGGCGAGAAAGAAGGTGGCTTTGACACCGTGCTTTTTTAGAACTGCCGCCATTTCCTCTGCGGGCTGCATATTGCCCGTGTCTATGGTGAGATAGACGGTACCGGCGCAACTTGCGGCCAGCGCGCCGTCCGATATCAACAGCGCAGCGACAATGGCGACGGCGAAGCTTTTCATATGAAGCGCTCTACTTGCGCGCCGCATGCGTAAAAAAATAAATCCCATGCGGAGACTTGCCCACTGGGATTTGTTTCACGACCTGCTTGGTCACCATGTCGATGATCGTCACCTTCTTGATCCATCGCGATGTCACCCACAGTTGCTTGCCGTCCTTGCTCAGTTCCATGCAATCAGGACCGCCCGGCACCTTGATGGTATCAATGACGGTGAGGGTAGTTTGATCGATGATATTGACGGTATTGGATACGCGATTGCTGACCAGCAACCGCTTGCCGTCTCCCATTGGCAGGAAGTTGTGCGCACCATTGCCGGTTGTGATTTTTTTGACTGTCTTCTGGGTGCGCCAGTCGATCACCTGAACGTAGTCTTCGCCCGTCATGCCGACCAGAACATACTTGTCGTCTGGCGTCACCCAGACACCGGCGGGCATGTTGCCGACCGGTATTTTCCACTTCACGGCAGGCGACTTGAGATCAAACGCTGCCAGTTCGTTGGAATCCTGCAAGGTGACAAAGGCAGTCGAGCTATCGCCAGTGAACCCTACGTGGCTGGGCGCCTTCGCAGCCTCAAGCCGTTTGACCAGACTGAAGTCGGCGCCGTTGTAAATATCAACACGATTCAGACGCAAGCTGACCGACACAAACCATTTTTTGTCAGGGCTGAAGCCAAGTTGATATGGATCAGAAATCCTGTCCAGACGACGTTTGATTTCGCCACTCATTGGGTCAAGGAACACCAGATCATTCGAGGACGCATTGGCGACGATCAAAAACTTGTCGTCGGGCGTTGCCATCAGGTGGTGTGGCTCCTTGCCGACAGGAATGCGTTTGGTTTCAACCATGGTCGCTTTGTCGATCAGGCTGACCGTGCCCTCACCGGAATTAAGTACCACCACGACCTCGGCAGAAGCGCCAGTAACCACCGCGTAAAGCGCGCCAATCACAACAAGAAATGCCAACAAATTCAGCTTACGAAAATTCACAAAACGCCCTTCTAATCACAAGGTTGCGAGGCAGTTCCGGGACGGAAATGAGAGCGCGCATGCTACCATAGCAGCCATCAAGTAACGCCTCTGCACACTCTGCGGACGACTCGTTTTCAGACCAAATGACTATTAAATTCTGCACCCAATGCGGCTCCGAAAAAATTGAGCGGCGGATTCCGCCGGGCGATGATCGTGAGCGCGAAATTTGCGCCAGTTGCGGACACATTCACTACGTCAACCCGAAGATCGTGGTCGGCAGCATTCCGGTTTGGGGTGAACAAATTTTGCTCTGTAAACGCGCCATCGAGCCACGATACGGCAAGTGGACTTTGCCTGCCGGCTTCATGGAAGAAGGCGAAACGCTGGCTGAGGGCGCAGCGCGGGAGACCCTCGAAGAAGCTGGCGCACGCATTACAATCGAGCAACTTTACGCAAGCTATTCCCTGCCCGGCATCAGCCAGGTTTATGTTTTGTTTCTTGCCAAACTCGATGATCTTGATTATTCCGCGGGCACCGAAAGTCTGGAAGTCGCGCTCTTCCACGAGCACGAAATTCCGTGGGATGAACTGGCTTTTGCCACGATTCGTGAGGGGCTGAAGAGATATTTTGCTGATCGCGCGAAGGGCGCGTTCACGCCGCACTTCAGCGATCTGCGGCCACAGACTAGAAAGTGAATGTCTAGTACTGGTGCGGCCAGCAGGGCTATTTCGCCCTGAAACGCGCACCAAATGGCAATCTACACTCCGTTATGCTGGTTTGCCGGCAGTCCGTGCCGTATTGCGTATTTCATTTGCGCCGCCATTCCGTCACACCACCCGGCTTGTCCTCGAGCACAATTCCCGCCTTATCGAGTTCCTTGCGAATCGCATCGGCGCGCGCGAAGTCTTTATTTTTCTTCGCGGCGTTACGTTCGGCGACAAGCGCGTCCACGTCCATCTGCGCAGCTACACTCTGGGTGGCACCCTGCACAAACGCTGCCGGCACGTCCTGAAAAAATCCTAGCGTTCCACCCAATGCCTTCAACAATCCCGCGGTTTCGGCTGACTTGCTGCGATTGAGTTCACGACGCAATTCATGCAGCACCGCAAATGCTGCGGGCGTATCGAAATCATCTTCCATCGCGACGCGAAATTTCTGCGCGTATGGATTTGCCCAATCCAGATTGATCGCCGCAGGCGGTGTTTCCTTCAGCGCAATATAAAACCCCAGCAGCGTCTGGCGTGCGTCTTCAAGCATGTCCCATGAATAATTTATTTCGCTCCGGTAGTGCCCGCGCAGCAACAAATACCGCACCGTCTCTCCGCCCTGTACGGTATCGAGTTTGTTGAGCACGTCGCGCAGCGTGAAAAAATTGCCCAGTGACTTGGACATTTTTTCACTGTCAATATTGAGAAATGCGCCATGCATCCAGACTTTTGCAAACTGCTTGCCCGAATTCTTTTCGAAAGTACCTTCGGTTTGCGCAATCTCATTTTCGTGATGTGGAAACTGCAAGTCCATACCACCACCGTGGATGTCGATCTGCTCACCCAAAACGGCCTTGCACATGGCCGAGCACTCGATGTGCCAGCCGGGACGACCGCCGCCAAATGTGGACGGCCACTGCGGCTCATTCTGTTTTGCCGATTTCCACAACACAAAATCGAGGGGATCGCGCTTGGCTGAGTCCACCGCTACACGTTCGCCAGCGCGAAGTTCATCCGGATTTTTGCGCGACAGCTTGCCGTAACCCACAAATTCACGCACCGAGTAATACACATCTCCGTTGGCCGCCTGATACGCCATGCCGCGTTCTTCGAGCTGCCTGATGATCGCCAGCATGTGATCAATGTGATGGGTTGCGCGCGGGCTGTGTGTAGGACGCAATAATTTCAGGCGATCAGCATCTTCGAAAAACGCCGCCGTCATGCGCGTGGTGAGCTGCTCCATCGATTCATTGTTGGCATTCGCGCGCTCGATGATTTTGTCGTCGATGTCCGTGATGTTGCGCACATAATTCACTTCGTAGCCGATAGTCGTCAGCCAGCGGAAAACCATATCAAATGTGGTAAAGGTACGCGCGTTGCCAATATGGAAAAAGTCATACACGGTAGGGCCGCATACATACATACGCACGACCCCCGGATCAATGGTGGTGAGCGTTTGTTTTTGCCGTCCAAGCGTGTTGTAAATTATTTGCATATGAAACTCTCGTTACCAGAGCCGGTTGCAACGGCGGTTCATCGCGAGGAAACTTGCCCGCGCAAGCGCTGTCGTACTGGCATGAAAAACTTGAAAAGCGAACCGGCAGGCAGAAATAGCGGCCGGGCAGGATTCAGGCGGGCTGAAGGTGAGTTAACAACATCGGGAAGAAGAGGCGCGCGATGACACCTCAAACGACCGCTTTGTCGCCGACGCCTGTCTTGGGGAAAAACGCCGTGACAAAGGCATCGAAATTGTGTAGTCCAGAAGCATTCTTGGTAGAATAGTCACGATGTGTATGACACTGATTTCCATTAAATTCAACGAATTATAACAAAATGCTCACTGCCAATTTATCTCGCAAACTGCGTTACGTTGCATTTGCATGTGTCGCGTGTTTTTCAGGTACCGGAATTGCCGGCCCCGCTGAGGACACCAAGGATGCGACCAAGCTCTACCAACAGGGCAAGCTCGATCAAGCCTTGTCAAAAGTAAACAGCGCCTTGGCCCAACAGCCCAAGGATGCTCAAGGTCGATTTCTGAAGGGCCTGATACTGACCGAATTGAAAAAAGGCACGGACGCGATTCAGGTTTTCACCGGCCTGACCGAAGACTATCCCGAGCTTCCTGAGCCTTACAATAACCTCGCCGTGCTGTATGCGGGTCAGGGTAACTACGACAAAGCCAAAGCCGCTCTGGAACTCGCGATACACACGCATCCCAGCTACGCTACCGCCTATGAAAATCTTGGCGATATCTATGCGCAGTTGGCGCGACGCTCGTACGACAAAGCGTTGCAGCTTGATAAAGGCAATCTGACCGCCCAGGGCAAGTTGTCGATGGTGAAAGATATCTTCAATCTGCCAAAGGTAGCGGCGGCGGATACGACAAAGTCAGTACCAACGCAAGTTGCCGTTGCGCCCAAAACGGATCCCAAGGCGGATCCGAAGGCAGATCCAAAAGTTGAGCCTGCCAAAGCCGCATCAACCACTACGACCAAAACTGCAAACGTTGCACTATCAGGCAATGCCAGCGAAGACGCAAAGACAACCGTCCTCGCGTGGGCCAAGGCCTGGGCCGCCAAGGATACAGCCGCTTATCTTGGTTTTTATGCGCCAAATTTTGAGACCCCAAACGGCATGGCGCGCGCAGCATGGGAAGCGCAACGCAAAGAACGCATAGAACCAAAGAAACTTATTACCGTCGACGTCAAGATCATCAAGACATCTGTACAGGGCAATGTTGCAATGGTAGTGTTCCGCCAGATCTACCGGGCAGATGCGGTCAAGAGTGATAACACCAAGACCTTGCGGCTAGTCAAAACAGGCGACCGGTGGTTAATCAGCACCGAGCGGTCCGGGAGTTAACTGGATTGCGGCCCCTCACGTTCGTGCAGCGCATGCCGCTAGTCACGCGTAGCCTGTACTGCGCGGGTTACGCTGCTACATTGCTATGCGCTACTTTTGCAGCGGCTCAGCCCGCGCCGCTTGCATCGATTGCATTCAGCAACGAGGTTGAAGCTTCGCTGGTGCGGGCGCTTGAATCTCTCAAGACCGACGGCATCAAACCCGCTTTACTTGAGCTCGATGCCACTCTGGCCAAGAATCCGAATTTTCGTCTCGGCCATCTGATCAAAGGCGACTTGCTGATGGCCAAGGCGGGCACGCCGACCGCATTCACCGGAATGAAATCGCAGCCCGAATTGGTGGCGAGTCTCAAGCAAGAAGCCAGAGCGCGGTTTTCACGTTATTTCGACGGCCCGCCGAGTGACAGCCTGCCTACCGCTCTGTTGCAATTAGCGCCGGATCAACAACATGTGCTGCTGGTCGATAGCGAAAATTCGCGAATGTATGTCTACAAAAACGTCGATGGCGTGCCCCGTTATGTGGCGGATTTTTATGTCTCCGTTGGAAAAAACGGATTGTTAAAAGAACGCGCGGGGGACCAGCGCACGCCGCTGGGCGTCTATCATGTAACGTCAAGCGTTGCTCGCGAAAAATTGATCGACTTCTACGGCCCTGGCGCATTCCCGATCAACTATCCCAACGAATGGGACAAGCGCCATGCAAAAACCGGTTCAGGCATCTGGATCCACGGCACGCCGTCTTCAACCTACAGCCGTCCACCGCGCACCAGCGATGGCTGCGTGGTGCTCACGAATGAAGACTTTGCCCAGATCGCCCAATTCGTCGAGCCCGGTGTAAC
>JANYFH010000284.1 GCA_025362705.1 Betaproteobacteria bacterium | reverse complement strand
CGGCTCTACGCAGAGGCTGCCGCAGCGGGTAACCCAGGCGCAAAGGTTGCATTGGCGGCGAACCAATTTAATGATCAGGCTCGCAGCGGCAACGCGCGCGGCGTCGACGGACGACGACTAACTGAAGACCAGCTCTCCTTAGTGCGCGATGGACTAGCCAGTGGGGACCCGTTTGCCATCCAGCGTGCCGGACAATTACTGACCTGGAACTCCACACAGTTGACGGATCGGCGCCTTGGCGCGACTGGCGACCCTTTCAATCCCCGCGACTGGGGTTCTGCGTGGACACTTGCCGCCTGCGATCGCGGCGCCAACTGTAGCGCGGATGCGCAACGGGTTTTGAATGGCTGCGCCTATCAGGGGGCGTGCGGCTATCAGTCGCTCGAGGAGTACATGCAATTCAATGAGCTCGCGCCGAACGTATATCTGGCCGCGCAGCAAAATCGGGCGACGATACTCGACGCCATCGCTCAGGGACGCTGGGACTGGCTGGGTATTGCGGCTGGTTCGGGTCGCCTTGCGACTACTACTGCACCAGCTACCAGTGGCACATCAAATACAGGCACACGCACTGCCGTCACACGACCGCCTGGCAGCGGGCGTTCTGGAGGATAAGCAGTTGCCAATTCCTTTCATGAAGCGCAGTCGTATGGCGGTTCCTGAACGTCCTAAATGGAGTTCGCCATTTTCCCTATGAAACGAACTCAGCCCTCAAGTCATGTTCTTCTGCTGCGACGACCTTCACGCACAGGAACTCCCCGGGTTGCAAGGTCTTGCTCACACCCGTGACGTAAACTACACCGTCAATCTCGGGCGCGTCGGCCTTCGAACGGCCAATGGCGATTCTGGTACCCTTCTCGCCAACGGCGAGGCGGTCAACCAGCACATCGATTTCACGACCAACATTAGCTTGCAATCGATATTTGCTGATCTTTTCCTGATGCGCCATAAAGCGCGCCTGACGTTCTTCACGCAATCCTGCGGGAACGGCATCGGGCAACTCATTCGCCTTGGCGCCATCGACTGGCGAATATGCAAAGCATCCAACACGATCGAGTTGCGCCTCGGTGAGAAAATCGAGCAGCTCCTGAAACTCGGCTTCGGTCTCGCCTGGGAAACCTGCGATGAACGTGGAGCGAATCGTCAGATCGGGACAGAGTTTCCGCCAAGCCTGAATTCTCTCGAGCGTCTTTTCCGCTGCAGCCGGACGTTTCATCAATTTCAGGATGCGTGCATTGGCGTGCTGAAAGGGGATATCCAGATACGGCAGTATCTTGCCCTCACTCATCAACGGAATGACTTCATCGACGTGCGGATACGGATACACATAATGCAATCGCACCCATGGTTGATTCGCACCGCCAATACTGCCAAGAGCCTCACACAACTCAGTCATGCGCGTCTTCAGCGGGCGGCCATTCCAGAAACCGGTGCGGTATTTCACATCGACCCCGTAGGCGCTGGTATCTTGCGAAATCACCAACAATTCTTTCACGCCAGATTTGACGAGGTTCTCCGCTTCCTGCATCACGCTGCCGATCGGGCGACTGACCAGATCACCGCGCATTGAAGGGATGATGCAAAAGGTGCAACGATGATTGCAGCCTTCGGAAATTTTCAGATACGCGTAGTGTTTCGGTGTGAGCTTGATGCCTGCTGGGGGAACTAGGTCAATGAAGGGGTCGTGCGGCTGCGGCAGATACGCATGTACGTGCTGCATGACTTCATCCCTGGCATGCGGGCCGGTGACAGCCAGAACTTTCGGATGAATCTGTTTGATGAGATTGCCGCCGCCCTCGCCCACTTTAGCGCCAAGGCAACCAGTGACGATTACTTTGCCGTTTTCCGCGAGCGCCTCGCCGATCGCATCGAGCGATTCTTCGACCGCGGCATCGATGAATCCACAAGTATTCACCACCACCAAATCTGCCCCAGCGTAGTCAGGCGCTATGTCATAACCTTCGGCGCGCAGTTGCGTGATGATTTGTTCAGAATCTACCAGCGCCTTCGGACAACCAAGGGATACAAAACCGACGCGCGGCGGCTTGGTTTTTCGTTTTTCGATACGAATTGGGCCTGTGACTGAATTCATGCGGAAACGGATCAGCGTTTATTAGGCGATTTGGGACGCGCCTTGGTCGCACGACTCTTCGCTGATAGGGCGGTCTTACTGACTGAATCGGCGTTGTTCACAGATGCGGGATCGTCGGAAGCAGGGTTGTACGGAAATGTGGAAAACATCTGCATCGCTTTTTTGCGCAACTCTTCCTGCATGCCAACAACGTTCGAGGCACTTTTTTCCAGATAGTCGCCCATCAGATTAGGCACTACGCCTGGCGTGGCTTGCATCAGCTTTGTCAGCGCATCTGAACCAAATGGCGGAATCGCGTTGCCTGCGCCCGCACCGATGTTGCCATAGAGCGATTTGGTTTGTTCCTGAAATTTTTTCTGGGCCTCATGAAATGCGCCAATGCTGCGCTCCAGATAATTTCCCATCAGTCCCTGCATGCTGTGGCCGTAGTAACGGATGATGTTGGACAACATGTCGGCAGAAAACATTGGCACGCCGCCGCTCTCCTCTTCAAGAATGATCTGTAGCAAAATGCTGCGCGTAAGATCTTCATTGCTGCGCGCGTCCTGCACCTTGAACTCTTGAACGTCGAGGACAAATTGCTTCACATCAGCAAGCGTGATGTACGCGCTGGTCTCGGTATCGTACAGGCGGCGGTTTGGATATTTCTTAATGATTCGGACCATGACAACTCCTCTGAAGTGATGCGCTGACGTATCTGTCTAGTGAGCCAGCCGTGGTTCTACATGTTGCGGTTCGCGGAAAACGCGGAATGTGCGCGTTTGCAGTGCGATATTATTTTTGGCGTGTACTTACTAGATGCTTGATTATCATAGCATTTTTTGATTGCTGCAGTGCTAGAAAATATTTATGTTGCGGCGCAACATAAATGACTTGACTTGGATGATTCCTGGTATTAATATTCGTCTTGTGCGGTGCACCATTTTTCGGCGGCAATAATAGCCAAGGGGTGAAAACCGTAATGGTGTCGCCCTTTTTGGGCAACCTTTTTTAAATCTACTTACGGAGCATAAACATGTCCAACCTCAATATGGCAAATGAGCAATTTGGTGATTTTTCCAAATCTGCAGTCGAAGATGCAATGAAATTCGCGACCGTTTCACTCGATAGCATCGAGCGTATGTTCGCACTGAACCTCGAAGCTGCAAAAGTCAGCCTCGATGTCACCGCTAAAAACGCAAAAGCAGCTGGCGCCGTTAAAGACGCGCAAGCGTTGAATGGCCTGACAACCAAAGCATCGGAAACCGGCGTCGAGTTCATGACCGGCTATTCCAAGAATTTGTATGAAATCAGCAATGCAGCACAGGCAAAATTCGGCGCGTTGGTCGAAGAGCGCGTCGCATCGTTCCAAAAATCGGT
>JANYFH010000260.1 GCA_025362705.1 Betaproteobacteria bacterium | reverse complement strand
GCAATTGAATCATCTCGTTGATTTGCGCCTGATCGATTACCGCGATGTCGAAGGGCAATTCGACTATGTGGTGTCGATCGAAATGTTTGAAGCCGTCGGTGAGCGCTATTGGGCAACTTATTTCAAGACTATTCGTGATCGTCTGAAGCCCAATGGCCGCGCGGTGATCCAGTCGATTACCATCGCCGAGGAAGTGTTTCCGCGTTACCGCGAAACCAGCGATTTCATTCGCGAGTATATTTTCCCCGGTGGTATGCTCGCACCAATTCCACGCTTTATTGCCGATGCAAAAAAAGCAGGGCTCACCGCCGGCGAGCCGTACTGTTTCGGCCTCGACTATGCAGAAACGCTGAAATGGTGGTTACATCGTGTGAACACGGTCGCCGGCGAGATCAAGCCGCTGGGGTTTGATGAAAAGTTTTTGCAGATATGGCGCTTTTATCTTTGTTATTGCGAGGCCGGTTTTCGTACCGGCAGAACGGACGTAATGCAGATCGAATTGACGCGGGAAAATCAGTGATTGTGAATGCGATGCGAGCACAGTTGAATCGAGCTTGCGGTGCCATGCTGTTAATGTGCGCGTTGACGACATCCGCTCAGGGCCTGCCGGAAATGATCGCGCGCGATGTGACGGGGCTTTCTTTACGCGGCGAAGCGGTAATGCGGTTCTTCGGCCTGAAGGTTTACGACGTGCGTTTGTGGACGCAGATGAAAGCCTTTTCACATGCCGATCCATTTGCAATTGAGCTCGTGTATGACATGACACTCAATGGCAAAGACATTGCCGAGCGCAGTGTCAAGGAGATGCGAGCGCAGGGTATCAGTGACGAAGAAAAACTGCGCCGCTGGGGAGATGAGATGACAAAGATTTTTCCGGACATCAAAAAGGGTGATGCGCTGATCGGCGTATCACTGCCGGGCAAAGAAGCGCGGTTTTATAATCGTGAAAAGCTGATTGCGACGGTTCCGGATCCCGAGTTCGCCAAGGCGTTTTTTGACATATGGGTGTCGGAGAAATCGAGTGAGCCGAAACTGCGTCTCAAGTTGCTGGGCGCGCCGTAGTTCCGTACGTTCCGGAAAGCCCGCCTGACCATTTCTGCCGAATCGGCCACTTTGAGGATTTCCTTCTGGCGTTTGCTCGCGTACAGCCTGACCAGCATTCCGCTGGCGATGGCAGCGTTGCCGATTTACGTGCACGTGCCAAAATTTTATTCCGATGTAGTGGGCTTAAACCTTGTCAGTATCGGCGGCTTGCTGCTTGCCGCGCGCGCCTTTGACGCGGTCCAGGATCCGCTGTTGGGCTACTGGAGCGATTTGCGGCGCGATAAATACCTGGGCCGCTTTTTGTGGGTGATGATAGGCACACCGTTTCTGGCGCTCGGCATGTTCGGTTTGTTCCATCCGCCGCAGTGGGAGCAAAGTGTGATGGCGTGGTGGCTGGTGGCGATGCTGTTTCTGGTCTACACGGCATTCAGCATGCTGCAGATCAGCTACCAGGCATATGGCGCCGAGATTTCCGATCATCCGGTTGAGCGAACGCGCGTCACTTCCATGCGCGAAGGCCTTGGCCTCGTCGGTGTATTTTTGGCAGCTGCCTTGCCGGAAATTTTGTCGAAGCAACACGGGCAGCGGCAAGGCTTTGCCGAGTTCTCCACGATATTCGTACCGCTGCTGTTTCTGATGGTATTGCTCACCATCGTGTTTTCGCCGCGTGCTGTTGCACGACCTTCAGCGGTCACCAAAGATGCGCTGCGGGCGATGTGGAAGCCACTCAACAATCCGCTATTCAGGCAACTGCTCATCATATTTGTCTTCAACGGCATCGCCGCATCGATTCCCGCGACACTCGTGCTTTTCTTCATCGACGACGTTGTCCGTGCGCCCGAGCTCTCGGCGCATTTTTTGATTGCCTACTTCGCCGCTGGTGCGTTCGGTATGCCGCTGTGGGTCATCCTCTCGGCTCGCATCGGCAAAGGCCGTGCCTGGTGTGTGGGCATGGTGGTTTCCATCGTTGCATTCGTGTGGACGTTCACGCTCAAATCCGGTGATACCACACCATTCATGATTATCTGTATTCTTTCCGGTTTGGGGCTCGGCGCGGATTTGGCGCTGCCACCATCGATACTTGCCGATGTGATTGATGACGATGACAGGCGTGGGCTTGGACGCAATGAAGGCGCCTATTTCGGTTTGTGGAATCTCGTCACCAAAATGAATCT
>JANYFH010000189.1 GCA_025362705.1 Betaproteobacteria bacterium | reverse complement strand
CGACGAAAGCGGTCTCGCCGCCGATCCACATGAGTACAACGTACATTCGCGATGCGGACAACCAATACCGCAACGGACGTGTCTATGCGCGTGACCACAATCCCAGCTTTGACCAGGCCGAATCAGTGCTGTGCGCACTAGAACATGGCGCGCAGGCGGCGTTGTTTGCCTCTGGAATGGCCGCAGCGACCGCTGTGTTTCAAGCACTGAAACCCGGTGACCATGTGATCGCGCCGAAGGTGATGTACTGGTCCCTGCGCAATTGGCTGGTGAATTTTGCGACGCAGTGGGGATTGCAAGTCGAATTCATCGATGTGCACGACCCGCTTCAATTGCAGCGCGCGTTACAGCCAGGAAAAACACGTTTGGTGTGGGCCGAGACACCGGCAAATCCGCTGTGGACGATTACCGACATCGCCGCAACAGCAGAAATAGCCCATAAAGCCGGCGCATTGCTGGCGGTGGATTCCACGACAGCATCGCCGGTACTCACGCGTCCGCTCACACTTGGCGCTGATATCGTCATGCATTCCGCGACAAAATATTTAAACGGGCATTCGGATGTAATCGCTGGTGCACTAGTCACGCGCGAGAATTCGGAATACTGGAAGCGCGTGAAAATGGTTCGCGCGCAAATCGGTGGCACCATGGGCTCATTCGAGGCGTGGCTGCTGCTGCGCGGCATGCGTACCTTGTTTTTGCGGGTGGATGCCGCGTGTCGTTCGGCGCAACGAATTGCCGAGCACTTCGAGGGTCACGCGCAAATTGCCGAAGTGCTGTACCCGGGCCTGGCGAGTTTCGCTGGCCACGCGGTGGCGGCAAAACAAATGCAGGGTGGCTTTGGCGGCATGCTTTCAATCCGCGTCAAAGCGGGCGAAGCGCGAGCCATTGTGACTGCGGCAAATGTTGAACTCTGGAAACGCGCTACTTCGCTGGGCGGCGTGGAGAGCCTCATTGAGCACCGCGCCAGTGTTGAAGGTGCGGGCACACCGGTGCCACTCGATCTGCTGCGTTTGTCGGTCGGTATTGAAAATGCCGATGATCTGATTGCCGATCTTGAGCAGGCGCTGAAACGCGTTGGCGTATGACATCCGAAGAAAGAATCCGCAGCTATTTATTCAAATCGGGGCTGGATGCGCTGGCAGACTATGTGCCGGTCATCGAAAAATCCATTCACGATTTCATCGCACAGTTGAGCACACCGATGGATGTATCCAACGACGCGCTTTATCGTTATGAGGTGCCATTGATATCCGAGGATGGGTCGTGCTCGCTGATCGATGAAATGGATCCGGTACCCTATGATCTCGCAAGTATTTTAGGCGGCGAAAACGACGCCAACACGCGCAAACTGAAGTTACTCAACATCATGGTGACACGCGCAACCATGGTGACGGGTGCTGACTGGGTGGGGATTTATCAACGCCGCATAAATCCCGTGGGGAACCCGGTGCTGGTAAAACTCGCCTATCGCGGACGTCCGAGCCGCGCCGAGTTTCCGCTTAATGCGGAGTTCGCCAAAGGCAGCACCAACAGCAAGGTTGGTTTGTCGGGACAGGCAACGCTGATTGACGATGTTGCCGTGTACAAAGCCGAAGGCGGTGGCTTTTACGTATGCGACGACGCTGTGCAGTCAGAAATCTGCGTGCCGATTTTTGATCCGGCGGATGGCAAGGTGCTGGGCATTATTGATGCCGAGGCTTCGCCGAAAGCGTTTTTTAATGCAGATCGGCAAAGTTCGATTGTCGCAATGGCATTGGTGACCATCGCATTATTGCCGTAGCAAGCTACTTGCTGAACTGCCCTCGAATCGCCTCGACCCGCGCGCGATTCACCCCAAAATCACGGACTCCCAATCGCGATGCAGAGCGTACCTGGATCGCGCCGGCCTTTTCATTGAGCGCGAATTCCACATCATCGATAAAGCCCAGGCCGCCGCTTTTGAATTCAACATAGAGATAATCTGCGCTTTCGCTCATCAGCGTAACGCGCGGGTTGCTTTTGACGATGCCGACGAGTTTTTTCCAGGCGTCTGCGCTGCTGCCAGTGTAGGTGATCGGTGCGGTGAAATGTTTTTCATCGCTCTTGTCCACCGTTGAAGAAACGCAATTCGGCTTCCAGCCTGGCGGCAGGAATTTCCCGGCGCTGAATCCCAGATTGTCCGGGCGTACGCCCTTGAAAAGCCCCATGGGTTGTCCTCCAAAATACTCGATGGCGGCAACTGTGCCGATTAGCGCGACGATGGCAAGCAGCAGACAAGCGAAGCGTTTGAGTGCGGTTTTCATCGCACTAGTTTAGCCGAACAATGCCGGCCAGGTGAGATCACGACATCAGCGTTTTTACGCCGCCCGGTGTACGAATGTAGGCGCACATCGTCATGCCGGAGTATGGCGGTGTCGGTGTCAGCTTCATCGCGTTCTCCACGCCCAATTCGCCAAGCAAATAGGCGACCTTGCCGGGATTCGGATGTGCAGCCTCCATCCACTCGAAGCGGCACCCAAGGTCCGGCAGGCGCTCGCAAGGATGCATTGGGCAGTCCCATTGAATCAGGGTAGGTATCAGCCCTGCCTCTATCGGATGGCCGTCGTCAGGAATGGTGATACGCCATTTGAAATCGTTGCGCTCCATGCGATGTACTCCGCCGAGCAGGCCACCGGTTTTATCGGTGAGCGTTTCAATTTCGGTGGTGCGCGCGACCCAGCCCAGCAAGCGTGGCTTTATCGCGATGCGATCACGCACGTCGACAGTGTCGAGGCCGAACCAGCGCTTCATGAAAGGCGACTCGCCTTCGGGATCAATCGCAATCAATTCCAGATAACAGGCCGGCCCCAGCGAGAGCAGACGGTTGTGCGTACCCATGCGTACGTGCGTGCCGACGGGGGACAGCGCAACACCGAAGAATCGCTCCAGCCAGGCAGCACCTTTGGCGAGGTCGGCGGTGCCGAGAACGAGATGATCGAGAGTCGTGGACACGTTGATCCCGACGGCGATTAAACTGTCACGCGTTTTTCGGAAAATGGCGTTGAATGGCAAGTTGCACGGTTACGATGAACCACGCAAGGACCACACCCACGGCATCAGCGAGCATATCGAGCCATTCGAAAGACCGGTAATCGGTGAGTCCTTGCAGACACTCGATCAGCGCGCCCATGAGGATGAAGATGATCGCGAGTTTCAAGCGTTGTGCAGGGAGTTTGTACCATTGGCCCCAGCAAAACATGCAGGCGAAATAGGCGAGGGCGTGATGCCACTTGTCACTGCCGGGCACGTCTGGCATTACATAGCCGGGAAGGAAGGAAAGAATCCAGATGGCGATGAGGACGGCGATGCTGGAGAGACGAAAGAAGAGTGAACGAGACATAAAAGTATTGTAGCGGG
>JANYFH010000247.1 GCA_025362705.1 Betaproteobacteria bacterium | reverse complement strand
ATCGAGATCTGGCTGGTTGAGGGAAACTCCAGCGACTCACCATCGGCCAGCACCATTTGCGCCCCAACGGGCGACCCGGCCTCGGCGCGACCCATCGTTTTTTCCGTGCGGATCAGTTCGCTGCGCTTGCGGTTATAGGCGGGTGAAATCAAGCCGGCCACCGGCACGCTGGTGAAGCGATCGTCGCCCGCAAACCGCTCGCGATCAGCATAGGCCAGGCGCTCGGCTTCGCTGATGAGATGGATTGCCTGTGTCGAATTGGGATGCACCGCCTTCACGTCGAAACGCGCCAGCGCACCCAGAATTTGCAACAACGCAATGCCACCAGCGGAAGGCGGCGGCATGCCGCAGACTTTGTATGCGCGATATTTTCCACAGACCGGCTCAACGGTGCGGGCGCGGTAATCGCGCAAATCCTGCTCGGAAAGACTGCCGGGGTTGGTGGCGTGCGAACGTACGGCGGCGACCATATCGCGTGCGATAAGCCCGAGGTAAAAAGCATCGGGACCTTCGCGCGCAATGCGTTTTAGTACCGCCGCAAATTCGGGGTTTTTCAGGATTGCACCAGCCGGTTTTGGCGAACCGTCAGGCAAATAAAAATAGGCGCGCGCTTTAGCATCAGCTTTGAGCGCAGTCTCGTGGGCAATCTGCAAATGTGTGCGCATCGACATGGCAAAGCCCTGCTCGGCCAACGCGATGGCGGGATCGAACAGGCGCGCCCACGGCAGTTTTCCGTGCCGCGCGTGTGCCAGTTCGAGCATGCGCAGCACGCCTGGCACGCCCACCGAGCGACCGCCGACGACAGCGCTGGCGAAGCGGATCGGCTTGCCATCCGTGCCTAGAAAAAGTTCAGGGGTAACACCCATCGGCGCCACTTCGCGACCGTCATAGGCGTTGACCACGACTTTTTTAGCATCGAAGTGGATCATGAATGCGCCGCCACCAATACCCGACGATTGCGGCTCAATCAGATTCAGAACCATTTGCACGGCAATCGCCGCATCGGTGGCACTTCCGCCCGCATCGAGCATTTTCATGCCCGCTTCAACCGCCATCGGATTCGCGGCGACCACCATATATTTTCTGGCAGTAACCAGTTTTTTTTCGGTGTAACCGGATGCAGGTTCGTTCGCGGATGCAGTTTCAGGTTCGCGTTGTGCGTAAGCGGGCGCGGCCAAACATGCCGACAGAACAACGCATACCAGACCGGGAATATGACGCGTATTCAAATGCCCAGGCAGAGGTATTTGATCTCGACGTAATCTTCTATTCCGTACTTCGATCCTTCGCGTCCGAGACCGGATTGTTTCACGCCGCCGAACGTCGCGACCTCGTTGGAGAGAATGCCGGTGTTGATCGCGACCATGCCCGATTCGAGCGCCTCACCGACGCGGAAAACGCGCCCGACATCGCGCGCGAAAAAATACGAAGCCAGACCAAACTCGCTGTCGTTAGCCAGCGCGACCGCTTCGGCTTCGGTGTTGAATTTGATGAGCGGCGCGATCGGGCCAAACGTTTCCTCCGTTGATACCTTCGCGATCATCGGCACATCGGTCAGCAATGTCGGCTCGAAAAAACGCCCACCAAGCGCATGGCGCTTGCCGCCAATCAACACTTTCGCGCCTTTGGCCACTGCGTCACTGACGTGGCTTTCGACTTTTGCGAGGCCTTGCTCATCGATCAGCGGGCCGACATTCACACCGGTGTCGGTGCCGCGACCTACGCTCAGAGTAGCCAGACGCGCGCTGAATTTTTCGGCGAACGCTGCGTACACACTCGCCTGCACATAGATGCGATTGGCGGTGACGCAAGTCTGGCCGGCGTTACGGAATTTGCATTGCATAAGCCCTTCGGCGGCGGCATCGAGATCGGCATCATCGAACACAATGAAGGGTGCGTTGCCGCCCAATTCGAGCGAGAGTTTCTTGATGGTGTCGGCACACTGGCGCATCAGGATGCGGCCGACTTCGGTGGAGCCGGTGAACGAGAGTTTCCGCACAATCGGATTAGCGCAGAGTTCCTGGCCGATGGCCGGCGACGAATTGGCAGCGCCGGTGATGACATTGAATACGCCTTTCGGAATACCCGCGCGGTGGGCGAGCTCGGCCATCGCAAGCGCTGAAAACGGTGTTTGCTCGGCGGGTTTTAATACCATCGTGCAGCCGGCAGCCAATGCGGGCGCGGCTTTGCGAGTGATCATCGCGTTGGGAAAATTCCACGGCGTGATTGCAGCGGTCACGCCGATGGGCTGTTTGATCACGATCAGTCGCTTGTCGGCCATGTGCGGCGGAATCACATCACCGTAGATGCGCTTGCCTTCCTCGGAGAACCATTCTATGAATGACGCGCCGTACATGACTTCGCCCTTGGCCTCGGCCAGCGGCTTGCCTTGTTCGGTGGTGAGGATGAGCGCAAGATCATCCGCGTTGGCCAGCATCAGGTCAAACCATTTACGCAGCAGCGCCGAGCGCTGCTTTGCGGTCAGCGCGCGCCATGCCGGTAATGCCGCATTGGCCGCTTCGATCGCGCGACGAGTCTCAGCCGCACCGCAGTCCGGTACGCTACCCACGATGCTGCCGTCTGCCGGGTTATCAACATCAAAGCGCAGCCCTGAGTCGGCTTCAATCCATTCACCGTTCAGGTAACTCTGCGCACGAAACAGCGAAGGGTCTTTCAGCGGTGGAAATTTCAACTCATTGGGGGCATTCATGGGGCAACTCCAAAAACGGTAGGCACGGAGGAAAATTATAGCGCGGTGTCGTCGGTGTCGTATTAGCGAGCCTGCAGCCAAGCATTGCGCCGCGCCTTGGCGTCGATGGGTGTGTCCTGCATGGTCAGCACGCAAGTCTGCGCAGACTGCGCCTCTAAGACAAGCCGGATAGTCATCAGTTCGTCACGACGAAACACCGTCAGCGCAATTGCCGCACCAACCGGGTATGTGCGCAGGCGCTTCTCAAAGGTGAGCGCGGAAACCCGCAGCCCATCGACCGCGATCACCACGTCCCCCGCTGAAAGACCAGCCAGTTGTGCAGCGCCGCCATCAAATACTTGCGCGAGTTTTGCGTCACCGTTCGACTCTGCACCGATTTTGGCGCCGATGGTTGCGGGCACGGCGTCATCTTCTTTTACTTTGCCGGGAATTTTCCACGCGACATCGATGGCCACGGTGCTTAAAAGTGTGGCGAGATCCATGTCGGTGGCGCCACGCACGCTTTGCGCAAAAAACTCCTTCAGGTCCAAGCCGCTGATTTTTTCAGCGCACGCTTCGACGCCGCCTTCCGGCACACCGATGCCTTTCCTGCCGTAGTCGATCCACAGCGAACGCATTACGTCATCAAGCGACTTCGCGCCTTGCGTGCCGCGACGAATAGTGAGGTCGAGGGCCACGCCGACCATCGAACCTTTCTGGTAATAGCTGACGATTGCATTCGGCGAATTCTCATCCTGACGATAGTATTTCACCCAGGCATCGAAACTTGATTCGGCAACACTTTGCTTGGTGCGTCCCGATTGCGACGCCACACGGCCGATGGTTTCCGCAATTAATTCCAGGTACGCGAGCGGATCGATCAGGCCTGTGCGCGCCAACACAAGATCATCGTAATAACTGGTGATGCCCTCGAAAAACCAGAGCTGGCGCGTGTAATTTTCGCGGGTGAGATCGTAGGGTACAAACACAGCGGGTTTGATTCGCTTCACATTCCAGGTGTGAAAATATTCGTGTGAGACCAGGCCCAGAAAGCGCCGATAACCGGTGCCGACTTTTTTCTCATGCGCCGCGGGCAGATCATCGCGATTGCAGATCAGCGCAGTCGAGGCGCGATGTTCGAGGCCGCCGTAGCCATCGCCGACGGCCATGACGAGAAACCAGTATTCCGCCATCGGCGCGGCTGCGGTTTCCGGTTCGAACAGGCGAATTTGATATTCGCAAATCTTTTTCAAATCTGTACAGAGTCGCGCCATGTCAGCGCGGTGCTTGCCGGTAATGGCGATGTGGTGCATGACACCGCAGGCATCGAACGTGGTGTGGGTGAAAGTGCCCATCTCGACCGGGTGGTCGATCAGTTCATCGTAATTGGCGGCGGTGAAAGTGCCGAACCGCTTGGCACAAATTGGCAAAACACTAGTACTGGCGCGGTCTTTATAGGTATTTGTCTCTGCGATGCCCGCCGATGCTGGTGTTTGACCAAGCGCGGTCGCCACCTGCCATTCGTTATATTGCGCACCGGCGGGTCGCAAAATCTCCAATTCACAAGGAGAATTCTCGCGCCCGACCGGCGACAGGAAAACACTGGTGCCATTAA
>JANYFH010000245.1 GCA_025362705.1 Betaproteobacteria bacterium | reverse complement strand
CGACATGAAAATCTGGATGTGATCGATATTCCGATTGAAGCCACAACTGCACTCGCGAAACTGGCTGATCGCAATATGCAGATTGTCGCGACCTTGCAGGATGGACAGATCTGGATGGGCAACGCAATGGAAACTGTGTTGATTGAGCCAGCGGTGTTGAAGCGGTCAGGAAAAGCGCAGCCCTGACGGCGCGGCAACAGGAAGTAAAACACTAGCACTGGAGCGGGTTTCCTAGCATTTTATGTCTGTAAGCCGCGCCAAATCGCGATCTGCACAACAATGTGCTCGGTGTCAGGCTACGAAAAATAATCCGTCGCGCCTATACCGGCGCTCAAACATCCGCCACCGGCACTTTACCCAGCACCACATCCGTCACCGCAAACAACGACGGCATGCCGCCGGTGTGAATGAACAATACGTTTTCGCCTTTCTTGTATACGCCTTGCCGTATCAACCCGATCAGTCCCGCCATGATCTTGCCGGTGTAGGTGGGGTCTAGCGGAATGCCTTCCAGCCGCGCGAGCATCTGGACAGCCTCAACCATGCGCTGATTGGGCAATGAATATTTTGGCCGCCAGTAGCTGCCGTCGGTCTTGACCAGCTCGCGGGGAATCTCGCCGCGCAGGCCGAGTAATTTTGCAGTGGCCTGCGCTTCGCGATAAACCAGCGGCTCCTGATTTTCCGGGTCACGGCTGACGCCGATGCCCATCACGGGAATGTGCGAATTCATGCCGAACAATCCGGTCACCATGCCCGCGTGCGTACCCGAGCTGCCGGAACCAACAACGATGTGGTCGATGGCGAGTGTCGTTTCAAATAGTTGCGCCAGGATTTCCTGCACACACGCCACATAGCCCAGCGCACCGATGGCGTTCGAGCCGCCGCCGGGCACGATATAGCCGCGCCGTCCTTTTGTTGTCAGTTCATCGGCAATTTTCTGCATGGCCGCGAGCATGTCGGTGCCCGCCGGCACTACGACGATGTCTTCCACACCCATTAGGCGAAACATGAAGTGATTGCCGTTGGCGTTGTCGTCGTAACTATTGGCAATGCGCTCTTCGATCACGAAGCGGCATTTCAAGCCCTCCTTCGCCGCTGCCGCGAGCGTGATGCGACAGTGATTCGACTGCGGCGCGCCACAGGTGATGAGCGTATCGGCGCCTTTTGCCAACGCATCTGCCACCAGAAATTCGAGCTTGCGCGTCTTGTTGCCGCCGGGGAAGAGGCCCAACATATCGTCACGCTTGATGTAAATATTCGGTCCGGCAAGTTCACGCGAGAGGTTCGGCAGGAACTCGATAGGCGTGGCGAAAGGCGTGTAGCGGCGGCGCGGGAAACGGGATAAATCCATTAGGGTGCTCCTGTATGTTGAGTTAACGAACCGCTGATGAAACGAAATCAGAAATGAGTTTGAACAGTGTGGCGTCACTAAAGCTTTTCTACGTCTCAATCATTTTGTCCATAGAGACGGCGACTAAACATGTTGAAAAAGTCGAAATCATGTCATTCCCGCGCAGGCGGGAACCCAGTGGCTTAGGTTGCAAAGTCGCTGGATCCCCGCCTGCGCGGGGACGACGAATTCACATATTCAGTCGCCGTCTCAATAGAACAGAGAACTGCCCTACTCTGCCGAGGCCATTCTTGGCCCGACCTTGCGCAACTCTCCCTCATCCAGCACGTCTCCCAGGAACCCGCCGCTCTGATGTGCCCACAAGCGCGCATACAGGCCATCGAGTTTCAGCAAACTCTGATGGTCGCCCTCTTCCACCACCCGGCCTTCATCAAGCACGATCAAGCGGTCCATCGCGGCAATAGTGGAAAGGCGATGCGCAATCGCAACCACGGTTTTGCCTTCCATCAACTTGTAGAGGCTCGCCTGAATCGCTGCTTCCACTTCAGAATCGAGCGCGCTGGTGGCTTCATCAAGTAGCAATATCGGCGCGTCCTTGAGCTTCACACGCGCTATCGCGATACGCTGGCGTTGCCCGCCGGAGAGCTTTACGCCGCGTTCACCTACGTGCGCATCGTAACCGCGGCGGCCTGCAGGATCGGTGAGCTGCAAAATAAATTCATGTGCTTCAGCACGTTTGGCGGCGGCAATCATATCCGCGTCCGACGCATCGGGGCGACCGTAAATAATATTCTCGCGTACCGAGCGATGCAGTAGCGACGTGTC
>JANYFH010000236.1 GCA_025362705.1 Betaproteobacteria bacterium | reverse complement strand
AGGTGCATGTCGTTGGCCTGACCAGCACCGCTGCCGGCGGTTTCGAATTTGAGCGTGCTCAAATGAAAGTGCCGCAGGATAGGGCCTTCGATAAAGGTCACGTCCTGAATGTTTTCCAGCGGAATGGTTTTTTCCACGGTCACCAGAATGCCTTTCCGGTAACGCAATTTTTTGTCGTCCAGATGGCAATCGAGCTTGTCGAAATAGTGTTGTGCCCACCATTGGCCCACGCCGAGAAACCAGATCAAGGCAAGTGGGATGCCGATGATCGTCATGGCGAGCACGAAGCCAATCTGCAATACCAGATACGGGCGGATCAGGGGATTGAATTTGGCATGCGTGGTCGCGTCTTGCTGTGCAGGTTGTGTCAATGCGGGAGCGGGTGCGTTCATCGTTTTCCTCGTTGTGAAGTTATCCCAGCCGATTTGCCGCGCGCCGGTTTTCGTAGGCCTTCAAATGAGTGTAAGCGACTGTCAGCATCCAATAGTCTATGTCAAATTCGCGCGCCTTGCCCAGCATGAAGCCAACGATGTGGTCTGCTTCAACCCGTCCAGTACTTTCGAGATCGCGCAGCATCGAGGCGGTGAGTGGAGAACCATCTGAATTGAGTACATTTTCATAACGCTCGAGTGTTGGCGCACGGGGTGGATAGCCGCTTTTGGACGAGACAGCGACGCAAGAATCAAGATAGCGCTTCATCAGCGTGCGACCATCGGCAGTCGCGAGAATCTCGCCCACCGATGCCCGCATCAGACACGTCATCCCCGCCAGCGTGGAAAGAAAAGTTACTTTTTCCCACATGTCCTGCATGATGTTTTCCGAAACTTTCCAGTCCGAGATTGCGTTTGCGAATGCGCCACCGAGCGCGTTGGCTGCAGTATGTTGCGAAGGCTCACGCGCACCCCAAATGATCGAATGCACATCGATCATTGATTTCACCACACCATCTTTGGTGAGGGTCGCAGCGATCTGGCAAACACCGCCCATTACGCGCGCCTTGCCGAAAGCCGCATCAAGTGCATCGATGTGGGAAATTCCGTTGAGCAGCGGCACCACACAGGCTGCCGGACCCATTGCCGGTCGAATTGCCTCGATGCTGGATGCGAGGTCGTAGGCCTTGCATGAGAGGATCACGATGTCATATTCGGCTTTTACATCCTGCGCCAAAACCGTTTTCACTTTTAGCGTGGCATTGCCCTTCGGACTTTCGATTTGCAGGCCGTGCTGCGCCAGTTGCAGTCCGCGTTTTTCCCGCACGAGGAAAGTCACATTTGCGCCAGCTTCATGCAAGCGCCCGCCGAAATAGCCGCCGGTGCCACCCGCACCGAGTACCAGAATTTTCATTCGTTTTTACCCTTGGATTGTGTCTTTACTTTTTGTTGCAGAAAATGTTCAGCCGCTTCAAGCACACGATCACGGTTAAACAAAATATCCTCACGTGCCGGTTGCATTTCAATATCAGGTTTCACGCCCACACCTTCGACGCGTTTGCCTTTGGATGAAATAAAACCAATTTCGCTATATGCAAGCTGACCGCCGCCGGGTAAGTCGGCATAGCCGAGATAACCTAACAAACATCCGCATGTACGTTGGCCGATGACAGTTGCGCGCCCCAAATCCTGCAAAGCACCGGAAAAAATTTCCGATGCCGATGCACTGTTTTCATTGGTGAGAATCACCAGTGGCTTGGTGTATGCGGATTCTTTGTTGCCTTTGAACTCGGGCTCCAGTTTCATCAAAGGGATGAAAGCGAGTGTTATGGGCTTTCCGGTGCGGGTGATAATACGCCCGCCTTTATGTGTCTCGCTCAGGAACTTCGTGACGAGCGTGCTGGCCATGTCACCGGAGCCGCCGCCGTTGTTGCGCAAATCGACAATCATACCGGGGCCATCTTTCATGGTGGTGATTGCCTGCAGAATTCCGCTTTGGAGACTGCCAACGAAATTTGAAAAGCGTATATAACCAAAACCCGAGGGCAACACCCGCTGCGTGAATTCCGGGGGCGTGCGAAATTTGCGGCGCTTCATGGTTGCGGTAATTTCACTGCCGTCCATGCGCGCGAAAGTCATGGCGACTGTTGTGTCAGGGTCGCCGGCCACAATTTTGCGCACAGCGCCGCGGGTGCGCGCCCATGGCGTGGAAGTGTCGCGCGCTTCGGTGAGCAGGCGCCGATACAGTGCCAGTGCTGGTTCGCCGTTGATAGTCTTGATCGTCATACCCGGCCGCACGCCAGCCCACCATGGATCGGATTCAGCGTGGGTGCTGATGACCACCAGTGTGTTGTCGATTTCCAGAAAACCCAGGCCCAGTGAATGTACTTCCTGGTAACGCTGTTGCGCCGCGATTTTGGGCCCGTGTACACGCGTATGTGCGTCTTTCAGCTCGCCGGTCATCTTGTCGAGCAGTTCCCAGTAGCGATCGTCACTATCGGCGCTTAAAATTTGTGGCTCGTAGGCCGCACGCACGGCTTGCCAATTCACGCCGTTGAGTTTTGCATCGTAGTATTTTTCGTTGATGGTGTTCCATACGATCTCGAAAGCATCCCGCTTCCATGTCGCTGCGGTTAAGTCTGGTACAGGCACACTGGGCGGCGCATCGATTGCCTTGATTCTGCCGACGATATTGTGCGGGTCGAGAATCGCGCAGGCATTGAGCAGGGAAAGCAGCAGAAACAGCAGGGAAATTCGCATGAAAACTCGGCGTTTGAGTGGGGGCACACATCGGCATTTTATCGTGTCATCGCGTCGGGTAACCACTTTGTTGATCGGTCAGCGCCGCAAACATTGCCGCGTTGACCGTGAAATATTGTGCAAAAATCCGCTACTCTCCTGCTAGAGTCGTGACGCGGAAATTGCGATACAAATAAAACGGATGGATTTTTTCGTAGGGCAAGGCGCGAGGAGGCGACATAGCGCCGCTATGGCAACGACAAGCAACACGGCCGTGCGGGAAAAGACACCGTTTTGTGTATCGATATTTCTGTGTCACGACACTAGGGTCGGCACAACCACCAAAGGCTACAATGCGCAACGCTTTTTATACCAATATTGCTGCGACGCTCAACCAGATCCGCGCGGACGGTTTTTTCAAGCGCGAACGCCTGATCGCAACGCCGCAACGGTCATCCTTACAGCTCGAATCCGGCGCGACTGTCATCAATTTCTGCGCCAACAATTACCTCGGTCTCGCGGACGATACGCGCCTGATTGCCGCCGCCAAGCGCGGCCTAGACGACTACGGATTCGGCATGGCTTCGGTACGATTCATTTGCGGTACGCAGACCAGCCATCGCGATCTGGAAGCGGCAATTTCCGTATTTCTTGGTACCGAAGATACAATTTTGTATGGCTCGTGCTTCGATGCCAATGGCGGTTTGTTTGAAACGTTGCTCGGTGAAGAAGATGCCGTTATCAGCGACGAACTCAATCACGCCAGCATCATCGACGGTGTGCGCCTCTGTAAAGCGAAGCGTTTTCGCTACCGCAATAACGACATGGCAGATCTGGAAGCGCAGTTGCAGCTCGCCGACGCGGCAGGTGCACGTCACAAAATGATCGCCACCGACGGCGTATTTTCAATGGATGGCATCATCGCCAACCTGAAAGGCATTTGCGCGCTCGCCGATAAATACAATGCGCTGGTGATGGTCGATGATTCGCATGCAGTTGGCTTCGTCGGCGAGAACGGTCGCGGCACGCCGGAATTTTGCGGTGTTGCCGGTCGCATCGACATTTACACCGGCACGCTGGGCAAGGCGCTTGGCGGTGCATCCGGCGGGTACACTTCGGCGCGCAAAGCGGTGGTGGATTTACTGCGACAACGTTCGCGGCCATATCTGTTTTCAAATTCGCTCGCACCTGCAATCGTCACCGCTTCACTTACCGTGCTGGAGCTGCTTGGCTCGGAGGAGGGTGCCGAATTGCGTCAGCGCGTGAATGCGAACGGCGCACATTTTCGTCGTGAGATGAGTGCGCTTGGTTTTGATCTGGTGCCAGGCCAGCACCCCATTGTTCCGGTCATGCTCGGTGACGCGGTGTTGGCGAGCCGTATGGCCGAAGGTTTGCTGGAGGAGGGCATTTACGTAACCGGCTTCAGTTTTCCTGTTGTGCCGAAAGATCGTGCGCGCATTCGTACGCAGATGTCGGCTGCGCACACGCCAGAGCAAATTCAGCACGCGGTGTCGGCGTTTGCCAAGGTGGGGCGCAAACTTGGCGCAATAAAATAATCGAAGGAACGATATTCATGAAAGCGCTCGCCAAACTGCAACGTGCTCCCGGTCTGACCATGACCGAGGTAAAAAAACCGGAAGTCGGCCACAACGACGTGATGATCCGGATAAAAAAAACAGCTATTTGTGGCACCGATATCCACATCTGGAAATGGGATGAGTGGGCGCAAAAGACCATTCCTGTTCCGATACATGTCGGCCATGAATACGTCGGCCATATCGTTGAGATGGGTGCCGAGGTGCGCGGCTTTGAAATCGGTGACCGCGTTTCGGGAGAAGGCCACATCACCTGTGGCCACTGCCGTAATTGCCGCGCCGGTCGTCGCCATCTATGCCGCAATACGACGGGCGTTGGTGTCAATCGCGAGGGCGCGTTCGCTGAGTTTCTGGTGATCCCGGCGTTCAATGCGTTCAAGATCCCTGAGAGCATCAGCGATGACCTCGCCGCGATATTCGATCCATACGGTAATGCCACGCACACAGCACTGTCGTTCAATCTGGTCGGCGAGGATGTGCTCATCACCGGTGCCGGGCCGATTGGCATCATGGCCGTTGCAATCGCAAGGCATGTAGGTGCACGGCATGTCGTGATTACCGACGTGAACGATTACCGCTTGAGCCTCGCGATGAAAATGGGTGCGACGCGCGCAGTCAATGTTGCCCAAACTTCATTGCAGGAGGTAATGAATGAACTCGGCATGGTTGAAGGATTCGATGTCGGTATGGAAATGTCCGGCGTGCCGTCAGCGTTCCAAAGCCTGCTTGCGAGCATGAACCACGGCGGTAAAGTGGCTCTGTTAGGCATCCCGCCCTCGAATACCGTCATCGACTGGAACGAAGTAATTTTCAAAGGGCTCGAAATCAAAGGTGTTTACGGACGCGAAATGTTTGAGACCTGGTACAAGATGGTGGCGATGCTGCAAAGCGGGCTTGATCTCTCGTCGATTCTGACGCATCAGTTTGCCGTCGAAGATTTCGAAAAAGGTTTCGCGACGATGTTGTCGGGGCAGTCAGGCAAGGTGATCTTGAATTGGGCTTGATCACAGGTCAGTGCCGGAATTTTTTGGCACGCTCACTCCTCGCATGTGTTATGTGCCTGCTATCGCCTGGCGTGTCGGCAATTGATCTGGAACTGGATGAGTATATTCAACGCGCTGATGCGGCCCGAGCTCGGGGAGATTGGGAGTCGGTGGCCTCGCAGATCGCGCAGGCGATCAACCATGCAGATTTACCAAAGAACGGTGCGCTTCGAAGCACGGTGCACCTTGAGTACGGCAGGGCGATGGGTGTGCTTTGCCAGTACGCCGAGTCTGAAAAATATTTGTTGCGTGCAAAGGAAATTGCGGAGAAAGCGGATAGCGCCACCTTTCCAGCGCTGTATGAATTAGGAGCGCTCAATGTTGCGCAGAAAAAATTTGCGGCTGCCGCAGAATATTTCTCGCAACTGCCGCCGCTGCTTGCGCGCGAGTCTCGCATCAAGACTTCGGCTCTGGTCGTGGCGGATGCGTATGAAAAATACGCCGTTGCACTCGCTGCGACCGGTAAGCCGGACGAGGCAGAAGAGCGCCGCCGCGAGGCCGGCAAGATTAGGGAGACCCGTCCGAAGGCATCACCAGGAACGATTACACCCTATGGTGCGAAGTGTCCGTAGTCTAGCGAAACACGCGAATATAAGATACACCTGCCCCATGCACCGCAAAGTGCGCGGGGACTTCATTGGTGCCAATCACATTGGTCAAGGCCGTAACACCCACCTGCTGATAGGCCCAGTCGGCGCTATTGAGCCGCCGATAAAAATAGCTAAGTCGCATTGTGCTTTGGCGATCCATGTTGTAGCGCGCGTTCAGATTGATGACGTCAGAGTGCGCGATCAAATCCGGAAATACCGTGGCCGGATTTTGCGCCGGTGGCACGCCGATCCCAACCGTTGTTGAAATTGGTGTGCGCCCGCGCATCGCAATTGCATCCGCATTGAGTTCCAGTTTGCCGCCGAGCAGGCCCTTGTAGCGCAGGCCAAGCCCAACCGATGCGGTATTGTCTGCCAATTGATTGATCCAATCGGCATCCGCGCTGGTTGCCACTGCGGTATTGGCGCCAAGGATCTGCCGGCTGCGTTCGCGCGAGCGCTGGTCCTCGAATGTGTAGAATAGTGTAGCGGTGAAATCCTCGTTGAAGATATAGCCCAGATCAGCGCCGGCAGACCAGTTGCGCGCGTCGGTAACGCCATACGGTGAGTGTGGATAACGATCATGATTCAAATCCACTCGCGCCTGCACCGAAAGCGACGCGTCCGGCATGAACCCGATCATGAGGCGCGATCGCTGGCGATCGCGGTCGGCAAGAAAGAACTTGTTCTGCAGCGGACTATTGCGCACGCAATCGATTGGCACCGTACAGCCATTCGCTGCGAGCAGGCCGTTGATGAACGCAGGCGAGGTGTAGCTCGCGAGGTAAGGAAGGTTGTAAAGATATTGCGTGCCGCGACGTTCTTGCAGCGCGACGCTGGCGTTCGCTGTCCACGGCCCCATGCTGCCCTGGCGAAATTCAAGCCGGACGGTATTTTCCGTTGCGCGTTCGACTTCGGTGAACGTCCGCTTGACAGCATCAAGGTCCCAGCCCGCCTTGATCGCACTGCTTGAGGTGAGGCGATAATCGGCCTCCAGCGTCATTTGCTCCTGCCGTCGGCTGCGCGGTAAATTGGTACGGATGCGATCACTGTTGCTGCCTGCCTGAGGCTGCAGTTGAATATCGCCGCCGATATAAATGTATTCCGACATCGGTGTCTTGTTGTCGCGGTCCTCAAAGCGCAGCGAGGCGTTCACGGTAAGATTGCGTGCCGGACGCACCGATAGTCGCGCATTCAGGAACGTGGTTTCGACCAGGCCATTGAGCGAGTGCCGCGGCAAATCGCTGGTCGTCAGCCCGGGGTTGATGGTGTACGGCAGGAACGCCTCGTTTTGCGTCATGCGTCCGCGCGTACCGGTAACCGTGAGGCGCGTGGTGTTTGAAAATTCGTACGACCCGCTGGCCGACAATTGATGGAACTGGTTATCCGGCGCAACGCTCGTTTGGCCCAGGAGTAACGGGAAATTGGCCGGAAGCCCCGCGGCGCCGCCCACCCATGGCGCGCTGGTGTACGGATTTTGCCAGATGACCGAGGTGAAATTGTTTTTGAAAAGCGAGCCGTGATAGGCGAGTGTGAAACGATGGCCTTCGCCGCTAAAGGCGAGGCTCAAGTCGATAAGCTGCGTGGACGAATCGATCGGCTCGGGCAGCAGAACTGATCGCGGATTGCCGCCGTTGCTGCCGAATTCCGCGCCGCGAAGCTTGGTGCCGTCGCGATCATCAAAGCGCAACCCGGCCCGTAGTTCCCATTCGCGCGTCAACGAATAATTGAGTCCAATCTCGGATCGCTTGCGCGTCACTGCGACGTCGAACGCACGCATGCTGGCACCGAGCGTGCTCATGGCAACCGTATCAGCGCCGCGCACAAATCCGGCAGGCAGAGTCAGATTGGCGGAGCCCGCGCCGAGGAACAGCGTCTGGTAACTGTCGGAATAGAGTCGCGGGATTTGGTCAAAGCCAAAGGTAACCCGGTACACACCCTGGCGACCGTACTCACCCGACAAACTGCGCGAACTCAATCCCAGATTGGTTCCGATGAGCCGCCAGCGTGTGCGGTCGTCGTTGCTGTTGCCAAATGCGTACTGGTCGCCGCGCAAATCGATATTGCCGATCAAAAAACCGCCTTGTCGATTAAGGCCACTGTAGTTGCCCGCAGCAAAGGAACTGTCACCGATACTGCCGGCACCGATTTCAATCTTGCTCTGCGGACGCGTCAGTTCGATGACGGCATCGAGATTTTTACTCGTCTCTGCGGGATCCGCGACCGCATTGGCGCTTGCAATGAATACTGCACCAAGCAGTGCTCTGGCGGTCGGCATTCGGGCACGCGCGTCAGCAAATGATTGGATCGGCATGTGCATCGAACGCTTCATAGCCGATTCCTAGCGCGTAAACCGCGGTCCGGAAGGGTGATTGCTGCCGTGAATGGCGGAGTGGCAATTGAGACATGCCCGCAACAACAATTGTTGAGAAGGCGCGGTGCCACCCGCTGGTACGGGAAGGTTGCGACCGCTGAACGCGGGCGTGGTGTGCTGAGTGCCAGCGTGACAGCCCTGGCAGAGCCACGGCGGCCGCACTTTTAGCAAGGGCGCGATATTAGAACCGTGCGCGACATGGCAGTTGCTACAGTCGTCCGATGCGGGCGGATGTTCCCACAGGAACGGGCCGCGTTTTTCCGCATGGCAATTGAAGCAGGTCTCGTTGATGGTGTTTTTGACAAGCAGTTTCGGGCCGGTTGAGCCATGTGGATTGTGGCAATCCGAACAGGCGATTTTTCCGGCCGCAATCGGGTGGCTCGACAGGTAATGGATCTGCGCGCGCTGGGTTTTGTGACACGTAAAACAGACTTCGCGTTGGGTCTCTTTCGATAGCGCCTTGTCTTGCGGCTGATGGACCTCGTGACATGACGCACAGGTGACGTCATTACCCGGGTGCGCACTGCCGCTCCAGTGACTGCGCTTTCCCGAACTGTGGCAAATGAGACAGGTACGGCTCTGCACCTCTACGGTGGATTTGTTCACGCCGCTAAACACGAAATCCGGAGGCGGACGTGGAGCAGAATCGTCAGCATGTAGCACATGGCCTCGACTGGAGCCATGGCAAGCTTGGCAGCCGGGCTGTGACGCTACGCCATGACGAGTGCGCTGAATCGACAGGATCGGCTTTTTTTCATTCGCGTCATGGCAGCGTGTACAGACCGCATCGCCGCTGGTACCGGCCCTTAGTGTGCCGGGCGCGTCTGCAGCACCGACAATCGCCGAAAACAACGTGGCGCATAGCAGGGCAATCCCGGCAATCAGCGGATGCGGCCAACTCGGATTCGCGGAAATTCTGGACATTTGCGCAGTCTAATGCAAGCGGCAATTTCGCGGCGGCGTATTATTCAAACAATCTCCAGCATTGGCGCACCATACAGGGCGAAAATGCCTCGCGACGCTCATGGACAGGCGTTCTACGCATTTTTGCATGGTGTGCACCGCGCACAAAAAAACCGCGATATCAGGCACGGTGGGATATAGTGCTGCGAGAAATTCATTCCAAGCGCCGCCAATTACAACTCTACGCGACCCACATCCCATGCCAATTCCAATGCAATCTTATATCCCCGACCAAACCACACTGCCGGAGTTCTCACTGCGCGCGGTTCTTCTTGGCTCGGTGCTCGGTATTGTTTTCGGCGCCTCTTCGCTTTACCTGGTCTTGAAAGTCGGCCTTACCGTGAGCGCCTCGATTCCGGTTGCGGTGATTTCGATCACGCTGTTTCGCCTGTGGGCCAAGCTCGGATTCAAGGATGCCTCCATTCTCGAAAACAACATCGTGCAAACCGCCGGTTCGGCGGGTGAATCGCTGGCCTTTGGCCTCGGCGTGACGATGCCCGCGATACTCATTCTCGGCTTCGATCTGGAATTGACGCGGGTGTTGCTGGTCGCTGCATTCGGTGGCGTGTTGGGAATTCTCATGATGATTCCACTGCGCCGTGCGCTCATTGTCGAGCAACATGGGGTGCTGAAATATCCCGAAGGTTCCGCCTGTGCCGAGGTGCTGAAGGCGGGTGCCGACGCAACATCGCGCGCGGCGGCGAAGGTGAGTGCCGTTACCGGTGCCGGCGTCAGCGCGGTCACGATTTTTGCAGGATTTACCATCGGTCTTATTTACAAGATTGCCAACATCGCAATGAAGGGCTGGAAGGATGTGCCTGAAAAAGTATTTGGCGCGCCGATGAAATCCGGTTCGGTGGCGGTGGAAATTTCGCCTGAGCTGCTGGGCGTCGGTTATATCATCGGTCCGCGCATCGCGTCGATCATGTGTGCTGGCGGCGTGCTCACTTATTTGCTGTTGATTCCACTCATCAAATTTTTTGGCGATGGTCTCAGCTTGCCACTGGCGCCCGGCAGAGTGCCGATAAGCGCCATGGAGCCCGGCCAGATTCGCGGTGCGTATGTGCTGTACATCGGTGCCGGTGCCGTTGCCGCTGGCGGGATAATTTCGCTGGCGCGTGCACTGCCATTGATCTGGCGTGGTTTAAGCCAGGGGTTGCGCGATTACCAGGTGAGGGGCAATGCAGCTTCGACCTTGCGTACGCAAAATGATATTCCTCTGAAATGGGTGGGAATCGGCGTTGTTGTACTGATGGCAGGAATCACGTTGGCGCCATCGCTGCACATGAATCTGATCGGCGCATTCCTTATTGTGCTATTTGGCTTTCTGTTCGTCACCGTGTCTTCGCGCCTGACCGGTGAGATCGGCTCGTCGTCCAATCCGATATCGGGCATGACGGTTGCCACGTTGTTGCTCACTTGCCTGATTTTTTTGTTGCTCGACTGGACTGGCGGTATTTATTACGTCACCGCGCTGTCAGTCGGAGCAATCGTCTGCATCGCTGCGTCTAACGGCGGCACGACTTCACAGGATTTGAAAACCGGTTACCTGATCGGCGCCACACCGCGCCTGCAGCAGTATGCCATCATGATCGGCTCGCTCGCTTCCGCCGTGATGCTGGGGCCGATTCTGCTGGGGTTGAATCAGGCGGCGACTGTCTATGTGCCAATTGAAAAAATTGCACTCGGTCTGCATACCAACGTGCAACCGCTGGTCACCCGCACTGCACTCGAAGGCCCGCAGGCCGCGACTGATAACAAGAGCTACCGCGTCTGGCACAAGAGCGGCAACGCAGGTGGTCCGGAAGGACAATATCTGGTCGATGACAATGGTGCTGCAGTGTATTTTGTCGATCCCGGCATCAACGGCACACATCCAGAGCGGCCCGATGGCACCAAGGTGCGTAAATACGACGCGCCCAAAGCGACGCTGATGTCGTACATCATCAAAGGCATACTCGACAGCAAATTGCCGTGGGAACTGGTGCTATTCGGCGTGATGATCGCGGTCGTGCTGGAAATGGCCGGCATCCCGTCGCTGGCATTTGCGGTAGGTGTCTATTTGCCGCTTTCATCAAGCTCGCCGATTTTCATTGGCGGCCTGGTGCGCTGGTTGATTGATCGCAAGCAGCGCCAAACCGAGCAATCAAAAAAAATGAGCGAAGCCGAGCTCATTGCCGAAACTGACAAGGGCCCCGGTGTATTGATGGCGTCTGGCTATATTGCAGGTGGCGCCATTGCGGGAATTTTCATCGCGCTGTCAGCTGGTGTGTTTGTCGCCGTTGATACCTGGTTCAACGATTGGTCGACAAAAAACAACCCGTTTTTCCAGGGTGCGTATTCGGATGCGTTATCGATGTTGCCGTTTAGCGCGTTAGTGGTGCTGCTGTATCTGGCGGCGCGCGGGAAGGTGTTTTCCGGCACAACGAATTCTGCTTGATGGCTGGAATCATGGGCGACATGAAATGCTGAGTCTCATTCTTTCGGCGGTAGCGTTTTTTGTCGCTGGCTACTTTATCAATCGCTATCTGGATAGCATTGATGCGCCGAAGGGGACGACGCGCAGCATTTTGAAATTCTGCGCAGCACTGCTGATTGCGTATGGGGTTGGGTTCATTGTTGATCTAATTACATCCTGACGTATTGGCGGCTAAAGTTGATACGAGCCAGAGCATAAAAAAGCTATTCACCATATCTGGCGCGACTTTCCAGACGCAAATGCTCCAAAATACGCGCCAATAGGCAGTCTACATAACTACGCTCCTATGGATTTCTCTGCACCAGCGCTGGCCCTCATTCTTGCTGCAGCATTCGCGTCAGCCATCATTGGCGGCATGGGTGGCTTCGGTACCGGCATTATCCTCACGGTCGCACTGACCCCGATTCTCGGTATCAAGGCCGTTGTACCGATTCTGGCACTGGCGGGCATCATCATCAACGGCGGTCGCTTCTGGTTTTATCGTCGCGACTTCGATGTTCGCATAGTGAAGCTCATGTTGCCGCCCGCGCTGCTGCTACTGTTGCTCGGCACCTTTCTATATCAGAAGCTGGATGCTGCACATCTTTCGATTGCTGTCGGCCTTGTAGTGCTGCTCGCGATTCCCGCACGGCGATTTCTGCAATCGCACAATTTGCATCTGGGTAACACTGGCCTGGTCGTTGGCGGTGGCTTGTTTGGTTTTCTCAACGGAATCGCTTCCGGCATGGGTGTGCTGTTGATTTCGCTATTGCTGGCTGCGGGGCTGACCGGCACAGCAATATTGGCCACTGACGCCCTGATTACGATTGTCGTGGATGTTGCCCGCTCGATTTTATTCAGCAAATACGAGTTGCTATCCGGGCACGGCGTTGGCCTCGGCATCATGATCGGCTTGGCGTCCCTGCCGGGCTCGTGGGTAGCTTCACGGCTGGTGCACAAGCTTGGCGCGAAGCTGCA
>JANYFH010000230.1 GCA_025362705.1 Betaproteobacteria bacterium | reverse complement strand
TACGGCATCATTGCGGTCAATCCCAAACGCCATCCCGACATCAATTTTGCTGGCGCAATGGCGCTCATCGAATGGATTACCTCTGCGGAAGGACTGAAGTTAATTGCGTCGTTCAAGGTGAATGGAGAGCAGTTGTTTTTCCCTGGCGTGCCCTTGTTGACGAGTACACGTGTTGGTAAACGTGACTAAGCGCGACTGATGGATCTGCTTGACGCGACGCGTGAGGCATTTCGCCTGCTCTTGTCGGGCGACACCAATCTCTGGACGATTGTCTGGATTTCCCTGCGCGTATCGATTATTGCGCTGCTGATTGCGACGCCCCCTGCGGTGATACTTGGTTTTTTTCTTGCGACATCGTCATTCCCGGGGCGACGCGTGTGTGTGATTGCGTTACAAAGCCTGCTTTCATTTCCGACTGTCGTCGTCGGGCTGATTCTATTTTTGTTGCTTACGCGCCAGGGGCCGCTTGGCACCATGCAGATGCTCTACACGCAGGAAGCCATGATCGCGGGTCAGGCGGTCATTGCTTTTCCAGTCTTGGCGGCGTTCGCGCTATCGGCTGTGCAGGGCGCGGATTTGCGGGTGCGCGAGACCGCATTGGCGCTGGGTGCCACACGCACGCGCGCCGCGTGGACGACATTGTTTGAAGTGCGCTTTGCGGTCGTCGCTGGTGTCCTCAATGGCTTTGGCCGGGTGATTTCGGAAGTGGGCTGCGCGATGATGGTGGGCGGTAATATTGCAGGTCTTACGCGCAATATTCCCACCGCGATTTCGCTCGAGACCAGCAAAGGTGATTTTGCGCAGGGCATTGCGTTGGGCGTCGTGCTGATGGCGTTTGCGATTGGCGCGAATCTCGCTCTGGCATGGGCGCAAGGACGCGGGGGGCTGGATTGAACAGCTTGCAGGTTCGTCGCGCAGTCAAATTGTTTGGTGAGCGGCGTTTGCTCGATATTGATTCGCAAACATTTGCCACCGGCGTATTACATCTCATTAAAGGCGACAACGGTGTTGGCAAAACCACGCTGTTCAAAATGCTGGCTGGATTGGACAAGCCGGAATTGGACGATGCGCTTGATTTTCAATTCAATGGCAACACCTATACCCACGCGCAATACCCCGATGCACTGCGGCGCGAAATTGTTTATATACACCAGCATCCGTATTTGTTTTCGACCAGTGTTGCAGCCAATATCGGCTATGGCTTGAAGATGCGGAAGATGCCCTTGCTGCAGCGTGAAAGTGCGATCGCGGAAGCGATTCATTGGGCGGGGCTTTCAGGTGTTGAAAATGTCGCGCCGAAGAAATTATCAGGCGGTGAGAAGCAACGCGTCGCGCTTGCGCGCGCGCTGGTCTTGAATGCGCCGATGATGTTGATCGATGAGCCGACCGCAAACCTCGACGCGAAGGCGCGCGATCAGGTGAAAGCGCTGCTGGAATCGTTGCGCGCCGAAGGTCGCATCGTCATCATTGCGACGCACGATCCGGCGCTGATGGCGCTACCAGGGGCAAATACCTGGCAGCTAGTGGACGGAAAGCTTGTCCGTCCTTTGTAAGCAGCTTACTTCGCGGCGAGCATCGCCTGCAGTTCACCCGACTGGTACATCTCGCGCATGATGTCGGCGCCACCAATAAATTCACCGTTCACATAAAGCTGCGGAATGGTCGGCCAGTTCGCGTATTCCTTGATGCCCTGGCGGATCTCGGCGTCCTGCAATACATCCACGGTGAACGGATTATCGACACCGCAGGCTTTCAGCATCTGCGTGGCTGAGGCGGAAAAGCCGCACATTGGAAATTGTGGCGAGCCCTTCATGTACAGCACGATGGGGTTGGATGTGACGGTTTCGCGAATTTTGTCTTGTGCGTCCATGCTGATGCTCCGGTTGTAAATCAATAGTGCATTTTAACGAATTTGACCGCCTGCGACGCGGGGAATTCCCGCTAGATCATCAATCGATATGAGGTTCCCGAAGCCTGCTTTCAAGAGCAGTCCTCGGCATTCAGCCGCCTGGTCATAGCCGTGTTCGAAGAGCAGCCACCCGCTGGGACGCAAATGTGCAGGCGCGCCGTCAACAATGGTACGAATTGAGTGCAAACCGTCGCTGCTTTCATCGGTCAACGCAATTTGCGGTTCGAAGCGCAGGTCGCCTTGTGAAAGATACGCATCGTTTCCTGCGACGTAGGGTGGATTGGAAACGATTAAATCGAATTTGCGGCTTCCGAGATTTGTGTACCAGTTGCTCTCGACGAACTCAACGGTGGCATTGAGGCGGTGCGCGTTTTCGGCTGCGATTTCTAGCGCGTCGTTTGAAACGTCTGCTGCGACCACAATCGTGTCAGGGCGTTCCAGCGCGAGTGATACGGCAATCGCACCGCTGCCGGTACCGAGATCCAGGATGCCGGCGCGCTTGGTGGAAACAATAGTTGAAACACCAGTATTGGCGGGGTTCGCAGGCGATAAACTGCCTGAAAGCCGCGCCAAGGCTTGTTCTACGAGTAGTTCCGTTTCGGGACGTGGAATGAGCGTCGCAGGCGAGACCAAAAAATCGCGGCCATAGAATTCGTGCGTGCCGAGCAGATATGCAATGGGTTCGCCCACGGCACGGCGAGCGATCAGGCTACGTGCGCGTTGTTCCTGCGTAGCATCAAGAGGACGTTCTGGATGTGCGATGACCAATGCGCGCGACACACCAAGCACTTCAGCAAGCAACATTTGCGCTTCGCGCTTGTCGATCACTTGCTGAGAAAGCAGCGCACCGATATCTATCAAGCCGTACCCAACGCCGCCAATTGTTCTGCCTGATGCTCGGCCACCAACGCACCCGTGAGCTCAGCCAAATCGCCGTCCATGATGAAATCGATTTTGTAGAGCGTCAGATTGATGCGGTGATCGGTCACGCGCCCCTGTGGAAAATTGTAGGTGCGAATGCGTTCCGATCGGTCGCCAGATCCAATCAGGGATTTGCGCTCCGCAGCCTCTTTCGCTTGCTGTTCGCGAGTCTGCTTGTCCTTGATGCGTGCGGCCAGCACGCGCCAGGCCTGTTCTTTGTTCTTGTGCTGGCTCCTGCCATCCTGGCACTCGACGACGATGCCGGTCGGGATATGCGTGAGCCGGACAGCGGAATCAGTTTTGTTGATGTGCTGTCCGCCCGCACCTGACGCACGAAACGTGTCGACGCGCACTTCCGATGGATTTATCGCAATGGCGGCGGCGTCATCCGCTTCAGGCATCACGGCAACTGTCGCCGCCGAAGTGTGTATGCGCCCCTGCGTTTCGGTCTCCGGTACACGTTGCACGCGGTGGCCGCCGGATTCAAATTTCAGCCTCGAATACACCCCTGTACCGACGATGCGGGCAATAATCTCCTTGTAGCCGCCAACTTCGCCGGGCGACTCCGAGATGATCTCAACCTGCCAGCGATTGCGTTCGGCGAAGCGCGTGTACATGCGAAACAGGTCGCCTGCAAAAAGTGCTGACTCGTCGCCGCCAGTGCCACCACGAATTTCGAGGAAAGTGTTCTTGTCGTCGTTCGGATCCTTGGGAAGCAGCAGCTTTTGCAAATCAACTTCCAGCGCATCAAGTTTCGCTTTGCCGGCTCTGATTTCATCTTCAGCGAAGGCGCGCATTTCGGGGTCGATCGCCATTTCCTCTGCGGCGGTGATGTCTTTTTCAATTCCTTGATATTCGTTGTAAAGCGCCACCACCGGGCTGATTTCCGCGCTCTCTTTCGTGATCTTGCGGTAGTTGTCCATGTTGTTGACGACAGCAGGGTCTTCCAATTGGCGATCAAGCTCTGCCAAGCGCTCAACCAGCGAGGCCAGCTTGTTTTTTATTGATTCCTTCATGACGCTTTCATTTTTCTTGTTCTTGGGGGTCGGTTGAGGCAGATGAGGCTGGAAAAAGTTTTTCCAGCGCGTCGTGAAGCGCTTCGCGTTCCGGGCCGTGCGCGCGGTTCAGAGCCGCCAGTGGTTGATGGAGAAATTTATTGGTAAGGCCCAGTGCCAGCTGTTCAATCACTTTGGCCGGGTCTTCACCTTTGGCCAGCATGCGTTTGGCGCGTTCGAGTTCCACCAGCCGATACCCGTCGGCCTGGCCACGCAATTGCTGAATGGCTGGAACCGATGCGCGCGCCGCCAGCCACACCATGAACTCACTGGCGCGGATGTCGATGATACGATCCGCTTCAGCCACCGCCGCTTCCCTTTTTTCGGCGTTCTGCTGAATGATTTTTCCCAGCATGTCGAGGGTGTACAAAAAGACGTCGTCGAGCTCACCTACTTCAGGCTCAATGTCACGTGGCACAGCAAGGTCAACCATGAAAATCGGCTTGTGACGGCGCAGCTTTAATGCGCTCTCGATCATTCCCTTGCCGATAATCGGCAGCATCGATGCAGTCGATGTGATGACGATGTCAAACTCGTGGATGCGTTCTGGAAGTTGTTGCAAGGTGATGGCAGAGGCGTTAAAACGTTGTGCTAATTCGCGTCCGCGCTCGATGGTGCGATTGGCCACGACTATGCTTTTTGGGGACTGTGCCGCGAAGTGGGTTGCGCTAAGTTCAATCATTTCTCCCACGCCGACGAGCAGTAATTTTGTATCGCGCAGGTCGCCAAACAACTGCTGTGCGAGCTTCAGCGCAGCCGCAGCCATGCTCACCGACGTCGCACCAATTTCCGTTTGCGTGCGTACCTCTTTTGCAACCTTGAACGTTTCCTGAAACAAGCGATCCAATGGGCCACCGAGGGTACCGGCTTCAGTTGCGACTTTAGCGGCGAGTTTCACCTGACCCAAAATCTGCGGCTCCCCCAGCACCATCGAATCCAGCCCGCTGGCAACGCGAAATGCGTGGCGGACAACGTCGGCGTCGTTCAACTGGTATAAATGTGGCGTGAGATTGAAGTTATCAGCACCTGGATGCGTTGCCAGCCACCGGGTCACGAGGTCAACAACGGGTTGCGCATTACCGCGCAGATAGATTTCGGTTCTATTACAGGTCGATATCAGGACAACTTCATCGGCACCTGTCTCGATTTTCAAGCGCTCGACTGCCGGACGCTGTGCCTCCAGCGGAAACACAATGCGCTCGCGTACCTCGATGGGCGCGGTGCGGTGATTGAATCCGATGGTGAAAAGTGGCATTGTAGGGTTGGCGTAAGAGGCAAAACAGGGAAAATTCGAACAATTGACAACGCGAAATTATAACAGCCGCACTTTGTCGCCTCTCGCAGAGCAGCGTGGTTGGTGAAGTGGTTTGAGGAGGGAAAATGTTGACGGAACGAATAGAATTGTCATTCACGATATCAAGGAGCGCGCAATGCAACTCATCAAGTCAGCACAGTTGTTTCTTACGGCAGTCGTCATGAGCAATATAGCGAGTGCGGCGACGCCAGATAGTTCGGCCTGCCCGTCGATACTCGATCACCGTTTTTCGTCGCTTCAGGGGAAACCGCAGGATCTATGCCAATACCAGGGAAAGGTGGTTTTGGTTGTGAACACGGCGAGTTATTGCGGCTATACCGAGCAGTACAAGGGCCTTCAGGCTTTGTACGATAAATACCAGAAGCGCGGCTTGGTTGTGCTGGGTTTCCCCGCCAACGATTTTGGCAAACAGGAGCCGGGATCAAACGCCGAAGTGGCGGATTTTTGTGAACGAACATACAAAGTGAAATTCCCGATGATCGAGAAAACGTCGGTGATCGCAGGACAAGCCAACCCGGTACATGAGGCACTTTTCAAGGCAACAGGAGAGCGACCGAAGTGGAATTTCCACAAATATCTGGTTGCACGCGATGGCGTAACCGTCAAAAGCTTTTCCAGCCGTGTAGCACCAGAATCGGAGGCCTTTGTTGCGGACGTTGAGGCGCTGCTTTCAGGGAAATAGCGTTTTCTTTACAAAGTGTTAGCGTAAGTGCATCATGTAGTTTCTCTCTTTTGATGGCGTAAGAATTCAACGCTTATTATGGCCGCCGCCGCTGCAAATACGTTTAGTCCGCTCTGCCGCGCACTGGTGCAACAAGGCAAACTCGTTCAGGGCGATGCCAACGCCATCCAGGCAGAAGCAAAAAAAGTCGGCGTGACTTTCATTGAACAATTGACGGTATCGAAGAAGCTGACGCCGCGGGAAATCGCGCTTTTCGCCGCGCAAACGTTTGGCGTGCCCCTGCTGGATTTGTCCGCAGTCGATGCGGATCAACTGCCTACAACACTGATTGATTCCAAGCTGGTTGCGTCCAAGCGCGTGTTGCCGTTGCAAAAGCGGGGTAACCGCTTATTCGTGGGGATTTCTGATCCCACCAATGAACAGCTTCTTTCAGAACTAAAGTTCGCGACCGGTTCGACGCTCGAACCGGTAGTTGTTGAAGAGGACAAGCTTGCGCTTCTTATCAAGCGATTTGGCGAAAGCTCAGCCAAGGCGCTGGATCAGTTGATGGGTGACGACACATCGCTCGAAAATATCGATCTTGGCTCCGGCGATGACATGCAATCGGATGCAGCTGCTGGTGCGCCGGAGGAAATCGATGACGCGCCAGTCGTCAAGTATGTCCATAAAGTGTTGATTGATGCGATCAACGGTGGCGCATCGGACATACACTTCGAACCCTACGAAAAGTACTACCGGATTCGCTACCGAACCGACGGAATTCTCGCGGATGTTGCCCAGCCGCCACTCGCGATCAAGGAAAAAATTGCGTCGCGTATCAAGATTATTTCCAAGATGGATATTTCGGAAAAACGTGTGCCTCAGGACGGCCGGATGAAGTTGAGGTTGTCACCTACACGCGCAATTGATTTTCGCGTTTCATCGCTGCCGACGCTGTTTGGCGAAAAGATTTGTATGCGCATTCTGGATCCCTCCAGTGCTACGCTTGGGATCGAAGCGTTGGGCTACGAGCCGGAACAAAAAGCGGCGCTTATGCATGCGATCAGCCGTCCCTACGGCATGGTGCTGGTGACTGGCCCAACCGGGTCGGGAAAAACGGTTTCGCTTTATACGTGCTTAAACATCCTGAACAAGCCAGGCATCAATATTTCGACGGCGGAAGATCCGTGCGAAATCAATCTCGCTGGCATTAATCAGGTAAACGTGAATGATAAAGCTGGGCTCACCTTTGCTGCTGCGCTAAAAGCGTTTTTGCGCCAGGATCCGGACATCATCATGGTCGGTGAAATTCGTGATATGGATACCGGCGAAATTGCCATCAAGGCTGCGCAAACTGGTCATATGGTGTTGTCTACGTTGCATACCAACGATGCACCCTCTACGCTCACGCGCCTGATGAACATGGGCATTGCGCCGTTCAATATTGCCACTGCGGTGATCCTGATTACGGCACAGCGATTGGCGAGGCGTCTGTGTTCGTGCAAACGTCCCATCGAAATTCCCAAGGAAGCTTTGCTGCGGGCCGGTTATCAGGAGAAGGACCTTGACGGAACGTGGCAGCCGTATGGGCACGTTGGTTGCGATATATGCAAGAATACGGGCTACAAAGGTCGCGTGGGCATCTACGAAGTGATGCCGATTTCCGATGAAATGCAACGGATCATTATGAAGAACGGCACGGCGATAGACATCGCCGATCAAGCCAGAATTGAAGGTGTATCGGATTTGCGCCAGTCTGGTTTGCGCAAGGTGCGGGCAGGTTTAACGTCGCTCGAAGAAATCGAATCTTGTACCAATGAATGAGTCGGATGTTTGCTTTGTTTGTAAGTTCACTGTGGTTCTCCCGCAGTGAAGGCTTAATCAAGGAATAGCTATGGCTACCACTGCCGCACGAGCAAAAGACAACAAGGACGTAAAAGTCTATATCTTCACTTGGGAAGGAAAAGACAAGTCAGGCAAGATTGTAAAAGGCGAAATTCGTGCATCCGGCGAGAATATCGTCACCGCGACGTTACGCCGCCAGGGCATCACCAACCCAAAGGTAAAAAAGCAATCGAGAGGTGGCGGCAAGAGAATTACCGAGCAGGACATCACGTTTTTTTCACGACAGCTTGCCACGATGATGAAGGCAGGCGTGCCGTTGCTGCAGTCATTTGACATCGTTGCCAAGGGTCACAGCAATCCCTCGGTGACTCGTCTGCTGCTTGAAATAAAGACGGAAGTGGAAACCGGCAGCAGTTTGGCGCAGGCGTTTCGCAAATACCCGTTGTATTTCGATAGCCTCTTTTGTAATCTTGTCGCCGCCGGCGAACAGGCCGGTATTCTCGACACCCTGCTGGATCGTCTCGCAACCTATAAGGAAAAAATTCTTGCGATCAAGAGCAAAATCAAGAAAGCGTTGTTCTACCCGATTTCCATTTTGGTGGTCGCGTTCATCGTCACCGCCGTCATCATGATTTTCGTGATTCCACAGTTTGAACAAATGTTCAAAAACTTTGGCGCTGATTTGCCTGCGCCGACGATGGTGGTCATGCATATGTCGAAATTTTTTGTCGCGTACTGGTGGGCAATTTTCGGTTTTATTGGCGGCGGCACGTGGTTCTTTTTCAATACATGGCAGCGTTCCGAAAAAATGCAGTTTTTCATGGATCGGATGGTATTGAAAGTACCTGTGTTTGGTGATCTGGTGAGAAAAGCGACCGTTGCGCGTTGGACTCGTACGCTCTCGACGATGTTTGCGGCAGGTGTTCCGCTCGTTGAAGCACTGGATTCTGTGGCGGGCGCTGCAGGAAACAAGGTCTACTACAACGCGACAAAGAGAATACAGCAGGAAGTCAGTACCGGTTCGAGCCTGACGGTTTCAATGCAAAACAGCGGTGTGTTTCCAAACATGGTGCTGCAGATGTGCGCGATCGGTGAAGAATCAGGCGCACTGGATGGCATGCTGTCCAAGGTCGCCGATTTCTTTGAGCAAGAAGTCGATGATGCTGTTGACGCCTTGGCCAGTCTGATGGAACCGATGATCATGGCGGTACTGGGCGTTGTGATCGGCGGTTTGGTTATCGCTATGTACTTGCCGATCTTCAAGATGGGCCAAGCGGTTTAGCCAAACAACCTGCCGCTCGATAAGCTGAAAGCATAGATGGAATTGTTCGACACCTTTCGAGCGGTGCCGTGGTTTTTTATCGGCACCGCAATTGTTTTTGGGTTGATGGTAGGCAGTTTTTTGAATGTGGTGATCCATCGGTTGCCGATTATGATGGAACGTGACTGGAAGGCGCAGTGTCTCGAATTTCTCGGCGACAAAATTGTTGTGAAAGATGTCGAGTCCGCTGGTAGCGACACTAAATACAATCTGGTCGTGCCCCGTTCTGCTTGTCCATCCTGCGCGCACCGTATAACTGCTCTGGAGAATATTCCGGTACTGAGCTATCTTTTCCTCGGTGGAAAATGCTCAGCCTGTAAAACGAAGATCAGCGTTCGCTATCCCCTGGTTGAGGCATTGACCGGCATCTTGACGGGTTTTCTCGCGTGGCGTTTTGGTGTGACGTGGACGGCAGCGTTTGCGATCATTTATTTGTGGGCGCTTATCGCACTGACTTTCATCGATGCTGACACCACGCTTCTTCCTGATGATATTACGTTGCCTCTGCTGTGGCTGGGCTTGCTCGTCAATATCGGCGGTATGTTTGTGGATATCAGTTCGGCGACACTTGGCGCCATCGGTGGGTATCTTGTTTTATGGTCTGTCTATTGGGCGTTCAAGCTGCTCACTGGCAAGGAGGGAATGGGGTACGGCGACTTCAAGTTGCTTGCCGCTATCGGCGCGTGGCTGGGTTGGCAAATGCTGCCACTGGTCATACTGCTTTCTGCAGCGGTGGGCACGGTCGTCGGTATCGCAGGAATCGTACTCAAGGGTCGCGATAAAGGTGCCAAGTTGCCTTTTGGTCCGTATCTGGCCGCAGCCGGATTTATTGCGCTGCTATGGGGCCGACAATTGAACGCTTGGTATTTGGGCATAACGCCCAATTGATTCGATGGGGTTCATCGTTGGCCTGGCGGGTGGTATCGGTAGCGGAAAATCAACTGTCGCAGACTTATTTTCCAAGCTGGGCGTTGCCATCGTTGATACGGATGTAATTGCGCACGCGCTGACAGTTCGCGATGGGCGCGCAATTGCATCGATTCGGACAATCATGGGCGCGCATTTCGTTGCGGAGGATGGCGCGCTTGATCGTGCCGTCACGCGGGAACGCGCCTTTTCTGATGAGGGCGTAAGACTTCAACTGGAAGCAATCCTGCATCCTTTGATTCGTGAAGAGGTTGAGTTCGCGTTGCGCGCAGAAGCGGTGCAGAGGGCTCCGTATGCGATGCTTGCCGTACCGCTCTTGTTTGAAACACTCACTTATCGCAAGCGCACGCAGCGAACCTTGTTGATAGATTGCCCCGTGGCGGCCCAACTTGAACGCGTTAGGCGTCGTTCAAGTCTCAGCGCAGATTTCGCTTCACGTATTGTCGATGCGCAGCTTCCCCGCAGCATGCGTCTGCAATTGGCCGATGATGTAATTTGGAATGGTGACATCATCGGTACGCTTTATTCGCAAATCGAGTTGCTTCATATTTTCTATGCGCAGAAGGCGGGGAATGTCAGATGAGTGTTCCACCAGAGCGTAAAATTTGTAAACTCGCGGCGAATCCGTCACAATTTGCGCAAATTCTACCGGTCGCCCCGTGATCACCTACGAATATCCGCTT
>JANYFH010000214.1 GCA_025362705.1 Betaproteobacteria bacterium | reverse complement strand
AGGAATGCCAGCTTCAACTTTGCCGACCAGATCTGCACCGACGTCCGCACCCTTGGTGAAAATACCGCCACCAAGACGTGCGAAAATCGAGATCAAGGAAGAGCCGAACGCCAAGCCGATCAACGGCTTGATGATATCGCTCATCTTGGATCCAAATACGGCCGAGCCTTGCAGGTAATAGAAGAACACCACCACGCTCAACAGGCCCAAACCCACGACCAGCAAGCCGGTAATTGCTCCACCTTTGAACGCGACGTTCAACGCAGGGTTGATGCCATGACGCGCCGCTTCTGCCGTGCGCACGTTGGCGCGTACCGACACGTTCATGCCGATATATCCAGCGGCACCGGAGGCAATCGCGCCAAGCGCGAAGCCCATCGCGGTGTCACCACCCAAGCCCGGAATCGCCCAGATCGCAATAAACAGCACCGCGCCGACGATCCCTATGGTTGTGTACTGACGGTTGAGATACGCCTTCGCGCCGGCCTGAATCGCCGCTGCGATTTCGCGCATACGGTCATTGCCGTCCGGTTGCGAAAGAATCCATTTGGTTTGCCACGCGCCGTAGGCAAGCGCTAACAACGCGCACGCCAAGGCAAAGAGAAGACCTGCTGAAACGGTAGCCATTTACCCACTCCCTGAGAGATTGAAACCAGCCCTGCGATTTTTATGAAAGCTAATACTATGAAAAAACGCACAATTTTAACAGAGGAAGGCTTCGCGAGCGACTGGTGATTGAGTTCTGATTCTGTAATGGCGGCGGGGGTTGGCGAGAGAAAAAACGAAAACTCTATTATTGGCAGGGCTTTACAGCCATTTATACTTTGAAAGCCGCACCAGTGCTAGAGTTTCACGGTAATACTGAGTCAGGCGGCGAGTTGTAATCCGGGATTGCAGGATTCATCGCGAAACCGGCTGCAGGTGGCCGCTACAGCACGGGTAACGCGCCTAGCACCAGCTACTTCGACGCCTTCGGCCCCGGATAGACCCCAGCCTTCGGCTCCATCGTCGCTAGATCCCAATCGGCCTCAACAAACGGCGCGCGCACTTCTTTCTGCACCGGATAAGCGCTCACCTTATTTTCATCATCGATGATTTCTCCGCGTCCTTCCGCAACGAAATAGAGCACGCGAATATCGTCTGCATCCCGGTCCCAGGGTCGTGCACCAGCATTAGCCAGCACATGAGTTTCGACATCGCGTGATGGCATCACGTTGATTCCGTTTGGCCATGCGACCGGCTTTGGTGCCTTGATCAGCTTTGCCCGCGTTTCGCCGTATCGGCCGAACATCGGCAGCGCCATGCCATATTTATCAACCGCGATATTGTCGCGGCCAAAATATTCAAGGTCACCATCACCACCTAGCATCAGAAACGGCACCTGTGCATCGGTCGAGGGACCGCCGCGCATAACGTTGCCCACTGCCGAGAGCTGCCCGTTCTGATACGGATGGCTGCCCCATTCGAGCGCCATCAGGTTGTAGTGAACGGCGCGCTTGCCCGGATCGTAGATCAAGTTGTTGATCACACTGCCGCGAACCCCGCCCTTGAACAGCGGACTGCGCTCACTGTTGTGCGCCCAGATGTTGCGGTAGAAAAGAATGTTGGTGACATTGTCATGCACCAGCGAACCCTTTGAATGCTCGCCCTTGGGGTGGCTCGCGTCGGCCAGCCCTTCCGAGGCGAGATTGTACGAGAACGTCACATCGTGCGAAGTCGCGGCGCGCCACTCGTCGATATTCTGACCTTTAAAGCGCGGGCCGGAAGCCGACATGTTTTCGTCGATGGCCCAACTGAACGTGCAATGATCAACGATGACGTGATGCGCCGACACGGTACCAAAAGCATCCGGATCCCAGCCACTGCGCTTGGCCTGGCCATCGACACCGGTGCGAATGCGAATGTGGCGCACGATCACGTCATGGCCGCGGACGTTGATACCACCACGAATGAACGTGATGCCAGGCGACGGCGCAGTTTGGCCGGCGATAGTGAGATACGGCTCTCTAATTTCAATTACCGTACGAGCGAGATCGATGACGCCCGCCACCTCAAACACAACGATGCGCGGGCCCTTGGTCTCGATCGCTTCCTTGAACGAACCGGGGCCATCGGCCTTAAGATTCGTCACCCGGATGATTTGTCCACCTCGCCCGCCTGGCGTCTGCGCCGACCAGCCAACCGCACCGGGAAAGCTCAGTGCGGACGCCTGCGCGCTCGCAGCAGTTGCATCGAAAAAACTGAAAAAAAAAAGCAAGGGCAACAATTTGTGCATGACTTGGCATCCTTCAAGTGGCAACAGGAAATTCTGTGAGCATCTCATTGCAGCGTTGCAGAACATCACGGCATCTGCACAGCGTCGCCGTTAGTGTAACTGGACTCTCGTCACCTTGTTCCAGCCAAAGCACAATTGGCGCTCCGGCACACCGACGCTCAATCTTACTTGCGCGCTTCAGCCATCTGCTGCAAGGTAAATACATAGCTCGATTTACTTGCCGGCTTGTGACAGGCAAGGCACTCAGCCTGATTTATGCCGGTGCGCAATTGTCGATCCGCTGTGAAAATTGCATAGTTCCATTCTTCGTTGCGTAGTATTTCGGGAATGTCCTTCCCCCAACCTGCGCCGCGCGCCATCGTCACGTAGGAACGCAACTGGTCGGGAACGAAGAAACCATCGCTCGCGGTCAGCGGCTTTTTGTCGCTGCCGAGTTTGGCCGAATAAATTTCGACAAAAATCGCCGCGCCATCAGGCAACGACTTGCCGACCCGCGCAGCAGCCATCGCAGGCTCGTTGGCGTAA
>JANYFH010000202.1 GCA_025362705.1 Betaproteobacteria bacterium | reverse complement strand
AAGCGGATGTGCATAGCTGTAGAGCGGATAGATGCACCACTTGTCCCCTGTGCGGTGATGATGCTCGCGCTTGATGCGATAAATTGCCGGATCGCGCAAATTGATATTCGGCGAGGCCATGTCGATTTTTGCGCGCAGTATGTGCGCGCCATCGGCGTGTTTGCCGTCGCGCATTTCGCGAAACAGATCGAGATTCTCCTGCGGGCTGCGGTTGCGGAACCGTGAATCTTTGCCTTTTTCAGTCAGTGTGCCGCGATGTTCACGCATCTCATCAGCACTCAACGAGTCGACATATGCATGGCCTTTCTCGATTAGGCATTCGGCGAATTGATACATCCAGTCGAAATAGTCCGAGGCGAAATACAGATTGCTCTCACCGTCTTTTTCATAGTCAAAGCCCAGCCAGTGAACGCTGTCCAAAATGGCATCGACGTATTCCTGCTCTTCCTTTGCGGGGTTGGTGTCGTCAAAGCGCAAATGGCAACGGCCGCCGTAGTCGCGTGCGAGACCAAAATTGAGGCAGATCGATTTCGCATGCCCGATATGCAGATAGCCATTAGGCTCTGGTGGAAAGCGGGTGCGGATTTTCGCGGCATCAACCTGACCCTTGGCGTGGTCGCTGGCAATTCCCGGCTTGCCCGCCCACTTACGGGTGAAAAATTTGTTCGCGGCAAGATCCGCGTCGACGATATTGCGGATGAAATTGGTCGCAGGAGCAGTTGCGGATTGCGCCGTGTTTTTGCCTGGTGCAGATTTTGGTTCGTGGCCGTTGGGCATGGAGCTGCTTTGATAAATTTTGTATCAGTAATTTTCTCATACAAGGCGTGCTAATGTGCATTTTTAACCTTGTCAGCGACGCAATAGCAGTCACGACAAAACAATAAAAGACATACAAAATCGGCTCAACTTTGTACAACAGTTTTTTTTCTGCATGAGAATCGCTCATTTTGAACGCCGCTCCTTGTTGTGGCGTCAGGTGACATGAGCCTTGGTTGTCTGTACGGCCCAGCACTCCAGCACTGGGGGCATGTCAATCTAACGCCCGCTCAGTGCCTTTCTTGACCGAATCACGAATAGGGCATAGTGTTGCTTTAGCCTGTTACCGCATAGATAGATAGCGGATGGCCTTTTGTTACTCAATTGATTTCTGAAAGCGTAATTTATCCGATGACAAAACCTCAAGTTGTATTGGTACTTCAGGGCGGTGGTGCGCTGGGCGCATATCAAGGGGGTGCATTTTCTGGATTGGCAGAACAAGGCACCAAGATCGACTGGGTTGTCGGTACGTCTATTGGTGCGATCAACGGTGCCATCATTGCAGGAAATCCGCCCGAACATCGCGTAAGTAAACTCGAGGGATTTTGGCATTACGTCACCGCAGAGGATCCATCCGCCATGCCTTATTTCGGGACAGTGGACTGGCTGCGCCCCTGGACCATCGCAACGAGGACGCTAGGAATACTGACCAACGGTGTCCCCGGTTTTTTCCAGCCGCGCCCAAATAGCACTTGGGACGTTAACCGTACCGTACCCGCAGCGGAAGCCAGTTTTTACGACACGTCCGCGCTCGAACATACCCTCAATAAATTTGTCGATTTTGATTATCTCAATGCGGGACATACGCGACTTACCGTGTGTGCTGTAAACGTTGCAACGGGTGAACTCAAACGCTTTGATAACACCAGGAAAGCCCGGATCACGGCCAAGCATGTAATGGCTAGCGGTGCTTTGCCACCGGGCTTTCCACCAGTAGAGATCGACGGTGAAGTCTATTGGGACGGCGGTATTTATTCGAACACACCAATAGACATTGTGCTCGATGATGCCGAGCGGCGTGACACGCTATGCTTCATGATCGACTTATGGGATCCTACCGAAAGTGTGCCAACTTCAATTGCGGCGGCGATCACGCGACAAAAGGACATCCAGTATGCGAGCCGTTCACGCGAGCATCTTGAGGATCATCGGAAAATGCAGAATTTGCGCCGAGCCATTCGCACGCTTTCCCAGCAGATTCCAGCCAAAGCGCGTCTGTCTCGCGAACTCAAGCCTTTGCTGCACCTCGGTTGTGACAGCACGATCAATATCGTGCGACTCATCATGAAGGCACTCCCCGAGGATGACCAGATGAAAGACATCGACTTTAGCCGAACTACTCAGGCCGCGCGTTGGGAGGCCGGCCATCGAGATGCCACTCGAGTGCTGCACCACAAGAGCTGGCTCAAGCCCTGGCCCGCACACCTCGGTATGGCGGTGCATGAACTTCCACAAGAATGATCTGCACGCCGCGCCCGTCGATTGAAATGCACCAGGATTACTACAAATAGGTGCCCAATCCATGGCTCGTTTCTTTGCGTCGCAGTTCGTGTATTTTGAACATTATCGGAAATTTGCTGGACGGGATCTCATATGCCCACCAAGTTAAGCGGTTTACTCTTTGGTTGTTTGTCCTTGTTGCTCGCTTGCTCTGCGGCGCTGGCGCAAGTGCCACCGGCAATCACGTTGAAGCCCAAGGATTCGTCCTCTGCGCAAACGACATCATTGGCGACGCGGAATCAGGCAGGTGTTATCGTGTTGGTCGATGGCAATGCGAGTCTCACGCAGAGTGGCGTTGGCTCGCGCCAAGCCAAGGTCGGCGATATTGTCAGCGAAGGCGATCTGTTGATCAGCGGCAAAAATGGTGAAGTCCACGTGCAGATGCAGGATTCGGGCTTTCTCCTGCTGAGACCGAATTCCCGGATCCAGATCGTCAAGTACCGGGCCGATGGCGGAGATGACGACGGCGCGGTATTTCGCCTCGTAACCGGCGGACTCCGATCCATTACGGGATGGATTGGCAAGTTCAATTCTCGCGACTATCGGATTCAAACGCCGAATGCGACAGTTGGAATTCGCGGAACGGATCACGAGACTCGCTATATCCCGGAGGGCTCGTCTGAAGGCGAACCCGGCACGTATGACCGGGTCTTTGTGGGCCAGACTTCCGTCGAGACTTCCACCGAGAAAACCGCCATCGCGCCAAACCAGGCTGGCTTCGTGCCGCTTCGTCGCGAGGGACCACGATTGCTTGCCGCAATTCCTGGCTTCTTTCGACCAGGTCCTCACGAGGCGGAAATAAATAAAAAGCATGCCGAGATTCAACAACTGATCGATCAGCGCCGTGAGGATAGGCGCAAAGTGATTGCGGAAAAACGGGCTACCTTGGAGGCAGCACGAACGAAAGCGAAGCAATTACTGGAGCAGAACAAAGCGGCGGCAGAGCTAACCAGGCAAACCGCACGGGAACAACGAAGCGGTGCACAGGCAAAGTGGGAGGCATTACAACGGGATGTCAAAGCGGCTGAGGAATTGCATCAGGATATTCAGGAAAAGCGCAAGGCGCTCGAGGCGGATATCAAGTCGAGTCTGATTACCAGGCCGGAGCTGCGGGATCGGCGCAAGGCGTTGCAGGAAAAGGACAAGGCGTTGGCGCAGATGCTGGAGAGCATCAAGCAAAGGCGCAAGACACTACTGGAAGCGACCGATGGGAAAATTGATGAACGATTCGATGCAGCCCAGGAGCGCCAGAAGGCCATGCGTGATCAGCTATTGGATGCGCGCGAAAAACGCAAGTCGCTAGAGGAAGAGCGCGAATCGACAACCGAAGAGATGAAGGCTCTGCGGCAGCAGGAAAACAAGCGTTACCTTGACGAACTCAAGAAGGATCGCACTGGTGGTGACGAGTCACCTGCCAAGAAATAGGTGTTCTGGCGTTTGCATGGCTGGTTGTGCTCGAGAATCTGAACAAGAACACTCCGACCATCACGTCCAACTTCTAACCATGGCGTCGGCATGTAAGGCGCAGTCGTTCGTCAACGTTTGAATGCGAGAACTAGCACTCCACCAGCGACCATGGCGATTCCCGTCCACTCGCGAAGCGATGGTCGTTCGCCAAGAAACGTAAATGCGAAGACGGCAACAAGCACCAAACTCAGCTTATCGACGGGAGCAACCTTCGACGCATCGCCGATCTGCAGGGCGCGGAAGTAGCACACCCAGGATGCACCCGTCGCCAAACCTGAAAGAGTAAGAAAGAGCCATGTTTTGGAAGATAGAGCAAACGGGTTGCTCCATTTTCCGGCGAGCCATACGAAGGCTGAGAGCACGATGATGATGATTGCGGTTCGAACAAGTGTAGCCAAGTCTGAGTCGACGCCTTGAATACCGATCTTGGCAAAAATTGCAGTGAGGGCCGCGAAGACAGCCGACAGTAAAGCCCAGTAGAACCAGGTGGCAGAAGTGGACATGACAGGTCGCTGCGGCTAACGAAGGTATGAAAAAATTCTGGTCATGGGAACATCGTGCCGAAATTCAATTGATAGATCAAGTCACACACCTGAATATTCCTAAAGCAGCAAAAGCAGACATGCTAGCTCAGCTAAACGACGTCGCTCAATAGCGCAGGACACTTCCCACTTCAGACACATGGATGCAGTGACTGCGCGGACCATTGATAGAGGACCTGCTGCTAAGCGACCACCGCGCGTCCTCGCGCCTCATCCACGCGCACCAGCACCATTAGCGCTGCAACAAAAAACACACCCGTAATCAGCATCGCAAGGCGATGGTTTCCACCGCTCACCCATGACACTGCGCCATACGTCAACGGCCCCAGCACTGCAGAAAGCCGCGTCGCTACTCCCCACAGGCCAAAAAATTCTGCAGCCCGATCCACTGGCGAAAAATACGCGACCAGCGCGCGTCCCGCAGACTGGCTGGAGCCCATGCAAATACCTGCAAGGTTGGCTGCGACCCAGAACAATGCTGGCGTAGTGGCGATCCATGCGAATCCAACCATCAGCAACCATCCGACCAGTGTGATTGCGAGCGCACGTTTTTTCCCGATGGCATCCTGCACATAGCCGAACGCGAGCGCGCCGACGCACGCGGTGACGTTTACCACTAGCACCAGTACCAGCGTGTCGGTGGTCGTGAAGCCCATCACTTCCTGCGCATAGATTGCGGCTAACGTTATGACGGTAGCGACACCCGCTTGATAGCAGGTGCCACACAAAAACACATAAGCGAGATCGCGGAATTTGGCGGCTTCGCGGGCCGTTGTCATGAGGCGTGCGAAGGTGTTTGCCGTGGTATCGAGGGAGGGTGAGGGGGTTGCGCGCTCTTTCAACCATACGAATGTCACACTCGCACCCAGGAGATAGATCGCGGCAGTAATGAGATTGGTCATCGGTACTGCCTGCGAAGTGGTTTGCCCGCGCTCTCCAGCGGTTGTAATCCAGGCAAGGCAGGCACCGAGTGCAACCAGTCCGCCGATATACCCCCAACTCCATCCCCAGCCGGATACCTTGCCCAGCGCTTCCGGGCGTGCCAGTTCGGGCAGGAATGCGGCAGTGATGTTCTCGCCGATGGCGTAGCAGAAATTTGAAATGATGATGAAGACCATTGCCCAGACGATGGTGCCGGGGCCAGCGAAATAGAGCGCTGCTGTCGACACTACGCAGCCCATCGTGGCAATAAACAGCACGCGTTTTTTTGCAGCGTGTGCGTCTGCATACGCACCGACAATAGGGCCTGCGATCATCACTGCAATATAGGAAATTGCGAGCGTCGCGGTCCACGCGAAGGTCGCCCATTCAGCACCGCCTGCGATGACAGAGACAAAGTAGGCGTTAAATACCGCCGTGAGCACGACGGTGGTGTATCCAGAGTTGGCGAAGTCATACATGGCCCAGGCGAACACTTCGCGTTTGGTCACCCCGGGGTTGAGAGCGGAAATATTTTCTGTTGTCATGTGTGCATCGTAGTGGAGAAATGGTTTGCGCGCGAGTACCTCATACGAGAAATTGGCATTTGCCAATATTTGTCCTATGATGAATTCCAATAACCAAGAGGAGCGCACCATGCCCGGCTTTACGACTGAAAATATCAGGGCAATCGCGTTGGTAGGGCATTCGGGTGCTGGCAAAACGACCCTGGCCGAGGCGCTGTTGTTCAAGACCGGTGTCATTGCGGCGGCAGGCAGCGTGGAAAAAGGTTCGACTGTTTGCGATTTCGATCCCATCGAAAAAACCTACAAACATTCGCTCAATTCTTCAGTTGTGCATTTTGCCCACGGTCAAGATCCCAATGTGCGCGTTCATTTAATCGACACGCCAGGTTACCCTGATTTCATGGGCCCGGCGGTCTCGGCGCTCGATGCAATCGACACGGTGGTAATCGTCATCAATGCGCAAAATGGTATCGAGCTTACTGCGCGTCGAATGATGTCGCTGGTACGTAAACGTCACCTCTGCGCGATGGTGGTCGTGAACAAGATTGACGATGCCAACACCGACTTGCCCGCGCTGGTGATGGAAATTCAGGAAGTTTTCGGCAAAGAATGTCTGCCGATCAATCTTCCCGCAAACAATGGCGCAACTGTCACCGACTGTTTTTTCAATCCGGCAGGCGATGCGGATTTTTCTTCGGTCGCGGCTGCACATAGCGCGCTGGTGGATCAGGTTGTGGAAGTCGATGAAGAGTTGATGGCGCTCTATCTTGAGCAGGGTGAGGCGATCCAGCCGGAACAACTGCACGCACCGTTCGAAAAAGCGCTGCGCGACGGACATCTGATTCCGGTTTGTTTTACTTCTTCGCGCACGGGTGCCGGCGTTGCTGAGTTATTGGATATTTTTGCGAAGCTTGCTCCAAATCCGGCTGAGGGAAATCCGCCGTTGTTCGTGCGCGGGGAAGGAAAAACTGCGGAAGAATTTCGCTCCGAACCCGATCCAAAAAAGCATGTCATCGCACATGTATTCAAAGTCGTGATCGACCCGTTTATTGGCAAGCTTGGTGTATTTCGGGTGCACCAGGGCACCATCACGGTGAGTACGCAGTTGTACGTCGGGGAAACCACAAAGTCGTTCAAAGTCGGCCACCTTTATGTGTTGCAGGGCAAGGAATATCAGGAAGTCACGCAGTTGGTGCCTGGCGACATCGGCGCAGTGGCGAAGGTCGATGAAATTATTTTCGACGCGGTGTTGCATGACTCGCACGACGAGGATCGTATTCACCTGTTACCGCTGGATTTTCCGCAGCCGATGTACGGGCTCGCGGTTGAGCCCAAGCGTCGCGGCGACGAGCAACGCATTTTTGACGTACTGCACAAGCTCGAAATGGAGGATCCCTGCTTTGTGGTCGAGCGCCATCCAGTTACACATGAAACAGTAATCAATGGTTTGGGTGAATTGCATATGCGCTCGCTCCTGGAGCGCATGAACAAGCAGTACAACCTTGAGATCACTACCAAGCCGCCCAAAATTCCCTACCGTGAAACAGTGATGGCCAAAGCCGATGGACATTTTCGCCACAAAAAGCAATCAGGTGGAGCAGGGCAGTTTGGTGAAGTGTTTTTGCGCATCGAACCGTTGGCGCGCGGCGCGGGTTTTGAGTTCGTCAACGATGTTCACGGTGGCACCATTCCCACGCAATTCATTCCTGCAGTCGAGAAAGGTATCCGTGAAGTATTGATCAACGGCCCGCGGGCAGGATACCCGGTTCACGACGTACGCGTGATTGTTTACGACGGCAAGAGCCATAACGTTGACTCCAAGGAAATCGCATTTTCTATAGCTGGTCGCAAAGCCTTCATCGATGCGATTTCCAGAGCACGACCGGTATTGCTTGAGCCGATTGTGAACATCGAAGTGGTGGTGCCGGATGCTGCCATCGGTGCGACGACCGGCGATCTTTCTTCGCGGCGCGGCCACATCACTGGCACACGTAGCCAGTCGGCGGGTGTTTCGGTGGTCACCGCCGTCGCGCCGCTTTCGGAATTGAAGGATTACCAGACGCGTCTTAAATCGCTTACCGGCGGGCAGGGTAGTTACTCGATTGAGCTCTCACACTACGAACCGGCACCCGTGAGCACGCAGATTGAATTGATGAAGCTGCACAATCTGCATGCAGTGGCGGAGGAATAGAACGACGTAACTCTATATTCGGCGGGCATCCTTGGGTGAAAACGGCCTGCGAGCCGCGCCAATGCTAGAGATACAGTTTCGCGTTTTTAAGGCGCAACCACCGCATCAAACGCCGCCATGCGCCAGCCCACGCCCTGCTGCCTTACGCGCCTCAGATTGAGCTCGTAGGTTCGTGCGCCCAATGTGACGGCTAGCAACGCATTGGCGATGTACGTTTTTTCATTGACGATAACCGAATCAGCGAACCCGTCCGCCGCATTGCCGGCAAGCAAAATTCCTTCGGTCGGCTGCCAGGTGTTGGCTTCATCGACGCGTTCCATCGCGCAGTGTACGGGCTGCCTTGAGAGCACTTTCACGCCAATGAGCGTCGCTGCCGGTCGTTGCAGATTTGATTTTCGCACCACCACACCAAGCACGCAGGGGCGGCCTTTTTCAAGGCGCACCGCAATGAGATCGTCAACGTTGACGAGGCGCGCATCTTCATCCGTCATATCCAATCCGATGCCGCCGTCGCTGACATCGACCAGATGTATTGCATTGCGAATGCCAATGTCGGCGCCCCCACCAGAAAGGCTGTGCAGTTTTTCAGCAGCGAATGCCATCTTGCATATTTCGTTGAAGCCGAAAAACATACCAACTATTGTGTTGGTTCCGATGGAAAGGCGCTTGCTGCGATGGGTGCGTGCTGCTTCGATGAGTGTGAACTCGCGCTCGAGAAAATCGATGACAGCCACGTGTTCTTCCATGCGAACGCCCTGGCCAATTCCCCAGCCGGGGAAAATTCCACCGCGATGAAATTCCCTGATTGAGCGATCCAGCTGGCGCTGCATCGGGCGCAGGCTCAGGAATAAATGTGCGCCATCTCCCGCCACATGTGGCGTGAGTCCGCGCTGCGGTGTTGCCGTGTTGACGCCGAGCGTAGGTTCGCCCGGCACGGATTCGCGCGTGAGCCAGAGTGAGCCCATCCATGCAACTAGCCAGTTATCGAGCAATTCCAGACGCGTCGGCGGCAGATTACCGCTGGAAAATCGATCCAGCAACAGTGCCCGAACATAAAGCGTCTCGACCGTTGCGTCGAACTGCCGTTCTTCGATCTTCACGCTAAGCACAACCGAATCGACGCTGAACGCGACTGCGGTGCGAAATATCTGGTGCAGCCATTCGCGGGTCATAGGGTCAGGGCGGTTCCCCGAAAATTTTCGCCACTTGATCGCATGACCGGAGAGCAAAATCGCAAGTGCACAGATTGATGCGCGGGGCGTCGTTTCCTTGTTTTCGGCCGCAAAGCTGCGCATGACTACATCCCGGGCCAGGCGCAATAAATGGTCATAACGCTCGGACAGCCATGTAAAAGCAGCCTGCTCGGCTTTGGTTTTGATGAGACCGGATTTGAGGAGCTCGTCACGCTCTGCGCGTGAATTGTCCTCGAAATAACGCAGCGCTTGCGTCACTGCATTGGTGGCATCACTTGGCTTATAGCCGGCAACATTTTTTTCCAGCGCGCGATGCTTGGCTGTTATCTCATCATGTGTTGCGGAACTGATAGCTCCCCCACCGGGCTTGATTGGTGAATTCACTTTATCGCCTGCAAAAGTGATTCATGCAGCGCGCGTTGGCCGCTGTCGTCGCGCCCGAAAAAAGCCGATGAATTCCACTTCGCCATTGGGCCACTCGCGGCCGAGGCAACGGGGCCACGCGCAAGCGTCTGCTTCATTGCTTCGATTTCAGCCATCGCCTCATCGTTCGGAAATTGAATCGCAAATGCCTGGGAAATTTCGGTGAATTCACTCGCATTTTCGTCTTCGAAGGTGCGCGCCAGCAGAACCTGCCAGAGCGGGCGTTGCGTAGGGTCTTCTTCTATCGCCAACCGCATCAGTTCGGTCGCCGATCGTGGCATACCATCATCCTGCATCTGCTGTGCCCAACGCAGCATCTCGTCGGTGTTGCGCAGTGATATGCGTGGCTCCGGCACCTGCAAAAAGCGCGCCGCAATATAGCGCAGCCGAATACGCAGCAGAGGCGGCTCAAGCGGCCAGGGGGTGCCGAACACACTGACTTGATTTCGCGCCGGTGGACGTACTGGCGGCTTAGTATTTTGATTCAAGAAAAATCCGATGTCTGAGGCGGCCTGGGAAACAAAAATTGCGGCATATTGTGTGAACCTGCGCGCATGAATTTCGCAAGCATAAGGCGAATTTCGCTTGGGTGCAATTACACGCAGGCTAGTGGAAATATTGCAGGAAATACCGGGAACAGATTGCGTTGCATCTCACTTTGCGGGCGAGGATGTTTATCCCGTCAACGGCCCTATATTCATTTACAAAAACAAATCGCGTTTGAAGCAACTCCCTTGCTCACGTTTACTCAAATGATCCGTGTTGCCATGGTTAGGGTACAGCCGGAAAATCCGGCACAAATTTCCACAGCAAGTAAATAAGGTGAATTGACAAAGATTAATTCTGTATTCGTTGAAGTCGAATTCTTTCGGCTGACGTTCTGTTCTCTTATCCTGCCGGTGAGCATCTACGGATACATGATGTGGAAGAAAACGATCTCGCGAAAAAACCGTGTTTCTATTCGCCGTCACCCTGGTTGTGATATCCGGCATAAATGTTTTTCTCTTGCAGCGTCTGGCCGAAATGGCAAAGTTGTCACCGTCGTTGCTTGACAATAAATTTTTTGCATCAGAAATTTCCGTCGCGCTCTATCTTCTGCCGGCAATTTTCGCGGGCATTGGCGTGAACATAATGCCGCATATTTTGATGAGCCATCTCGTTGAAGCAGAAAAGCGATTCGACTGCGAACACCGATAAAATCCGTGGTGGCGGTTGGCCACTATCGCCCGCGCATTTATCCTGTCAGCCACGCCCAAACCATAGCCACAACCGCAGCAAACATCACCGCCGTCGCGAGCCAGCCAAAAAACTGGTGTCGTCGTGTCAGCGTGAATTTGCCGAGTATGGTGTGATTGTTGCCGAGCCACATCATTACCACCATGATGGGCACGGCGATCACGCCGTTGACCACCGCGCTCCAGACCAGCGCCTTGATCGGATCGAGCGGTGTGAAGTCGATCAGCGTGCCGACCGCGGTGGCAGCGATGAGTACGCCGTAAAATCCTTTGGCCTCACCCAGAGTGTGGTCGAGCCCGGAGCGCCACTCGAACACATCGGCGACGGCATATGCGGCGGAACCTGCCAGCACTGGAACGGCCAGCATGCCGGTGCCGATGATGCCCAGCGCAAACAGCGCAAATGCAAATTCCCCGGCAATCGGTCGCAGCGCTTCGGCAGCCTGCTTGGTGGTTTGAATGTCGGTGATACCGTGTTGGTTGAGTGTCATCGCGGTGGCCAGCATCACGCAAAACGCGATCACGTTGGAAAACACCATGCCCACCATCGTGTCGAGTTTGATGCGACCCAGGTGCTCGCGCAAAAAACGGGCGTTCTGTGCGATCGCGTGATCGTCGTTCATGCGTTGACGTTGTTCTGCCTCCTGCGCGGCCTGCCAGAAAAACAGGTAAGGGCTGATGGTGGTGCCGAGCACGGCGACGATCATCATCCAGTAGTCACTGCCACCCTGAATGCGGGGAATCAAGGTCTGGATCAAGACGCGCTCCCAGTCCACATGCAGCACAAGCACCACGCCGACGTAAGCGAGCAGGGCCAATGTCAGCCATTTCAATACGCGTACCATCGAGTCATAGCTGAGCCACACGGGCAATACGGCGCAGAGCAGCCCGAAAAGTATGGCGTGACCGTGCTCCGGTCCACCAATCACCATCTGCAAGGCCTCACCCATAGCGGAAATATCGGCGGCGATATTCAACGTGTTCGCGAACACCAGCATCGCCACCAGTGAAATTGCCGCCCAGCGTGGCATCACGCGGCAAATGTTTGCCGCAAGTCCGCGTCCGGTTACCCAGCCGATCCGCGCGCTCACCATCTGGATGCCGATCATCAGCGGTGTTGTGAGCGCGAGAATCCACAGCATGCCCGCGCCAAACTGCGCACCTGCCTGCGAGTAGGTCGCGATGCCGCTCGGATCGTCGTCGGCTGCGCCGGTAATCAATCCGGGGCCGAGCTGATCGGCAAATTTTTTGGCGCGTTTAAGCGTGAACATTGGGATGAGAGTGATGAAGTTGCGTCAGTATGAGGGCTGACGCTGCGCCGCAGGAAATGGCGTAGATCGCCATTCGGCGGGCTTTTTAGGCACAAAAATCCTGAAAAGCCGCGCCAATGCTTGCGTTTGATGTTTGTGGCACCAAAAACGTGTTTCATTGCGTATAGCGTTTTTCACGCGATCCTGCGCATGAGTCGGGAGAAAAGTCGGGAGAAAAGAATTTATTTTCCGATGTGCTTGGCAAGGAACGCTTCGAGTTTTTCGTAGAACGCAACGCGATTCTTTTCAGCGTAAAACCCGTGGCCTTCTTTCGGCACCATCATCCATTCGTGGGCCTTGCCCGCCTTGATAAGCGCGGCGTGCATGGCTTCAGCCTGTTCCGGTAGTGCGGTTTCATCTTTCTCGCCATGCGCGAGGAATACCGGTACATTGATCTTTTCGGCGAGTCGCGCCGGCGAATTGCCTTCAAGGTACGCTTTGTTTTCACCGAGCGCTTTTTTGAAGAAGTTGAATGTACCCTTGTTGCGACGGGTATTGTCTTGACCAAATATCATTGGCAGGTCGTAGACGCCAGCGAAACCCACCGCACATTTGAACAAACCCGGCGCACGAATCACCGACATCATGGCGGAATAGCCGCCGAAGCTCGCGCCAAAGATGCAGATACGGTCGGGATCGGCAGTGCCTTCTGCGATAGTCCAGCGCACGCCATCGATCATGTCTTCCTGAATACCGGTACCATACTGCCCATAACCGGCGTCGAGAAAATCAGGGCCGCGACCGCCGGAGCCGCGATAGTTTATCTGCAGCACGGCATAACCGCGACTGGCCAGAAATTGCGCGTCTGCGTCGAAAAACCAGGCGTCACTAATTCCGAGCGGGCCGCCATGCGGCAGCATTATCATGGGTAGCTTTTTTTCGCCGCGTCCGGGTGGCAGGGTCAGATAGCCGTGCAAAACCGTGCCGTTACGTGCCTTGAATTCGATTGGCCTCCTCTCAGCCATGCGGTCTGGGTCAATGCGCGGGCTTGCGGAAAACAAGAGTTCGGCCTTGCCAGTGTTGCGATCCATAAGATAAATGTCGCCCGGATTCCGGTCGCTTGACACGCGAAATATCAGTTTTGTCGCGTCGTCGGAAAATGCACTGAAATTAACGAACTGACCAGGAAATTTGCCGGAAAGCAGTTTGTGCAATTTGGCTCCGACGCTTTCGTCTTCCAGATATTGTAGTTTCGGGATGCCAATGCGCGTGCCCGCCGCGAAAGGTGTACGTGGGCGCGGGCCCCACAGGAACGTGTTGACGTCGCCGATCTTGTCGCTGACCACTGTCCTGCGCTCACCGCTCACCATCGATTCGCGCACCAGCGCACGCGGCTCGCCTTCCATGCTCACGGTTGCCAGCAATTCCTTGTCATCGGCACTGAATGCAAACGGACCAAACAGCTCTTTCTTGTTTTTCCTCTGCACATCAATCCATTTATTGTTCTGGTTGTTAAACCGTTTGAGGATGTAATCGTTTTCTTCGTCGCTACCAAAGGCAAACCGCACCTGGTTATCGTGCTGCATCAGGAAGCGAAATTTCGGCATTTCGATCTCGGCGATCAGTTTGCGCTCGGCTGTAGTGGCATTCATCTCGTATAGAAAAGTTCGCTTGGTGGTTTCACTCCACTTGACTTCGCGCATAAAAAAATTACCGTTACGCTCGTCCGGCATTCCCTGGACGTAGCCATAACCATAGTCGTTTCGACCGGAATACCCTTTGTTCGAACGAATGAACATTTCATAGCCGTAGAGGTACTCCTGCTTCGTGCCGTCGATATTGGTCGCGAGCAGTTCACCGGTCCATGACGGAGCTTCACGCCAGCCCAGATCTTTTGCCATTTCAACGACGAGACGATTGTTGCTGACCCAGTGAAAATCGGCCGGCAGTTGGTAAATAGGCATGCCAATGCTGCTGACTGGTTTCAACGAGGCCAGGTCATAAACGGTCATTAGATGAAAATCACGATCTTCCTTTTTTATCGTCACGTGCATTGCGATGTGTTTGCCATCCGGCGAGAGCCGCGGTGTATCGAATTCCGAACTGCGCACAAAATCAGCGACGGGAATCAGGTTGGTATCGGCTGCCTGTGCCGCGTTTGTCAGTGACAGTGCCGCTATTGCCGTAAAAATTCGCAGTCGATTGAGCAAGACGCATCTCCAAAGTGAGTTTTCAATTGCGGCATTGTCGTGGGTTTGCTACACGCTGGCAAGAACAGTGGCGAACTCCTGGCGTGCTCGCGCACCCACGATGACATTGCGACAACCTGCCTCAATCGGCTAAAATAGCTTCTTGTTGCATTACGGTAGGCACGTAGCTCAGCTGGTTAGAGCACCACCTTGACATGGTGGGGGTCGTTGGTTCGAGTCCAATCGTGCCTACCAACTTCATTTGATTGGCACATACCGCGCTTCAGTGGCGGTGGTCCGAAAGCGGCACTCGTCGCCGGCGATGTCATCAAGCAATTCGTCATTCTCGAACAAGCCGTCAATACGGCGCGAAAGGTGAAGCGAATGAAAGCGAAGTCAGTTGCAGCAACTGCGAAAAAAGCCACAAAAAAAGCGACCGTGAAGAAACCGGTTCCGCGCAAAACAAAAAACAATTCGGCCAAGCCGAAAACTGGCGGCGTCAAGCGCATCAATCTGGCCTTGCAGGGCGGCGGTGCGCACGGTGCATTTGCCTGGGGCGTAATGGACAAATTTCTCGAAGATGGCCGCGTTGAAATCGAAGGGCTTTCCGGCACCAGCGCGGGCTCGATGAATGCTGTGGTGTATGCCTATGGCGCACTCAAGGGCCGGGACGGCGCGCGTGAAGCTTTACACAATTATTGGCAGGCGATTTCCGACGCAGGCCAGAAGTACAGCATGGTCAGGCGCTCGCCATGGGAGCAAATGTTCGGCGGATGGACCATGGATAAGTCGATGGCATCCGAGGGCTTCAAGCTTCTGACCAGCACGTTCTCGCCGTATCAGCTGAACCCGATGAATTTCAATCCCCTGCGTGAAGTTCTCGAGGCGCATGTTGATTTCGCTGAACTGGACGCGAGCCGAACAACAAAGCTTTTCATCTCGGCGACAAATGTGCGCACGGGCAAAGTGAAAGTTTTTCATACCCACGAGATTACCTCTGACGTGGTGCTTGCATCGGCATGCCTGCCGTTCCTTTTCCAGGCAGTGGAGATTGATGGTGAACACTACTGGGATGGTGGTTACATGGGTAACCCGGTGTTGTATCCCCTGTTTTACTACACTGATTCACGCGACGTGGTCATCTTGCACATCAATCCGATTGAACGCCCCGGCCCCCCGACGCAATCGAGTGAAATCGCGAATCGCGTCAATGAAATTACGTTCAATTCTTCCCTGATCAAGGAATTGCGCTCGGTTTATTTCGTGCAGCAGTTACTCGATCAGGGCAAGATCAAGGAAGAGTTTCGTGATGAGTTCAAGTATGTGTTAATACACTCGGTGCGGGCTGATAGCGCGCTGGCAGATTTGTCGGTTGCGACAAAGTTTGCGAGTGAATGGGAATTCCTGACCATGCTGCGCGACCGCGGGCGTGAATGTGCAAGCGAATGGATTGCACAGCATTTTGATGACTTGGGCGTGCGCTCGACGGTGGATTTGAAGCGCGAGTTTTTGTAGGTTGCGATATAAAAAAGCGGCGAATCGGTTAAACCGATT